>DASWRJ010000132.1:0-15860 GCA_036403255.1 Verrucomicrobiia bacterium | reverse complement strand
TGGCTTTTGGGCTTTTGCCATTGCCGGATTTGAGGACCTTGTATTGCAGGCCGCTGCTGGTGGATTTAACTCCATCCTTTTTGGCATTAGCCGCTAGGTATGTTTCTCCCTCTTTAAGGTTTTTTTCCCCATCGACCTTCTGTTTGGCATCGCGTTTGGTCATTAATTCAGTGCGAAACTCGCTAATCGTCGTTTTGATTTCGGCCTCCGTCAGGGCAGGTTTCCCTGCCATGGCATCGGCCAAGCCGGCCGCGACCGCCTTGGGATCGACATCAATATCCTGGCGTTTCAGGTTATTTGCAATGTCCACGCCTATGCTGTAGCTAAGCCGCTGGCGCGGATTTTTAAGATCCGGTTTCTCTTGGGCGCAAAGGCTGCTCACAGCCAGCCCAAGAATGAGTGTCGAGGTGATATATGATTTCATCTATATGTTTCTCCCCAGTTAAATCTGGGGCGAAAGAAGCTGCGTTAAAGTCGCCTCACCGTCAAGGCGCGACTTTATGGCTCAAATAACTCCATGAGAATGTTTTCATCCTTTTTTGGCAATGGGGCGGGTGGGACGTTTTTACCGTCCCATCCGTACAAGTACGGAATGCTGCTGCGGATGAAAGTCCAAATACGCCGTTTTCGCCCTTTTTTCACCGTACTTACGGTACTTACGCATATTCCAAACATATGCATGTATCCAAAAACCCCAGCAAATCGCGAAAACCGCCCCTTTCTCCCTTTTCTTTTACTCTTAATCTTCTTCTTAATCCTAATCCTCATATCATCTTTATCTCCCTCCTGAAAACTGAACACACTTGAAACTTGACAGTTAAATTCGTCAAAGCTCGTCAAAGCAAACGCAGCTAAAATAACTTCGCTCAAAGCGAGGAAATTTCTGATCTCCGCGCGTTCGCGAATGAGTCAGAATCTTTGAGACATTTGAAGGAATCGGTCTTTGACAAGGTTGAAGGAATCTTTATAGTCGTGGTCTGTCGTCTTGGGGTAACAACATGGATGCCATGAAAACCAAACCTGCCAGGTCAATTCTCGGGATGCAGGGAAACCTTACCTCACCTGCATTTACGTTGGTGGAGCTTCTGGTAGTGGTTGCAATTATTGGGATTTTATCTTCGTTGCTCCTCAGCAGCCTCGCGCAGGCCAAAGCGCGTGGCAAAACCATTAGCTGCCTCAACAACGAGAAACAACTCATCCTGGCCTGCCTTTTATACACACATGATTCTGAAGACGCGCTTCCGTATAATATGGGCGACGATCAAACGCTGCGTCTGGTCCAGCAGGGGCAATATCTGAATTGGGTCAATAATGTGATGTCGTGGGACACCGATCCAAATAATACAAACACCACCTTATTAATGACTGGCGGCTTGGGGCCCTATTTGAGTGGCACTCCCCAGGTTTATCGATGCCCCTCAGACAATGTCCTCAGTGATTTACAACGCGCGGCAGGCTGGCGTTCGCGGGACCGCAGTTATTCCATGAATGCCATGGTCGGCGACGCCGGGGATTTTTCCACGAACGGAGCAAACGTTAACAATCCCTTTTACAAGCAGTTCTTCCATCTTACGCAAATTCCCGATCCCACCCAAATTTTTGTTTTCGTCGAGGAGCACCCGGACAGCATTGATGACGGCTATTTTCTTAATCGAGCCGAAACCTATGAATGGCGCGATTTGCCAGGGTCCTATCATAATGGTGGCGCGAACCTCGCATTTGCTGATGGCCACATCGAATATCATCAGTGGAACGACGGCAGCACGAAAGCGCCCTCGGTGCCATACACCCTGAACTTACCATTCCACGTCAAACCCACGGGAGTGGCCGATTATCATTGGTTGATGGATCGCACAAGTCTGAAAGGTCCGGCTATCCTCCATTCGTATCCCTGATATTTACCGTGGGTGCCCAATGATTGCTCCAACGGGCGTGCCAGTCGCGCCCGTGCCATTTGGATAGCCCTTCGGGAATTGCGCCGCCCCGGGCCGGTAAAATTGCTGTGCCGTCGGCAATTCCGCTTTTAGTGCTTCAATACGTTTCGCATCCAGCGGGTGCGTGTTCAGAAACCATAACGTGTTGCCTCCGCCGTGTTGTTGGTTATAGGCCGAAAAGCGTTCCCAAAAACTAACCGCTTCGCGCGGATCGTAGCCAGCTTTTGCCATATAGATGAGGCCGATGTGGTCGGCCTCAGATTCCTGTTTGCGGCTATGCGGCAAGGTGCGCGCGAGATTTCCGCCCAGGCCATAAGCGGCAGTACTCAGCGATTGCACCGTCGGATTGCTCGCAGTGAATGCTCCCACAACTTTCCCTCCCCCTTGCATCACGAGTTGCTCGCTCATCCGCTCGGCGCCATGGTGTGCGGCGGCATGCGCAATTTCATGCCCAAGCACGGTCGCCAACCCGGCTTCATTTTTGGTGATAGGCAAGATCCCCGAGTAAACGCCCACTTTCCCCCCCGGCAGGCAAAACGCATTCGCTTCCTTGCTCTCGAAAACCACGAATTCCCATTGTGCATTTGGCAAGTCAGCCACGGCCGCAATGCGACGCCCGACTTTTTGCAGCAGCGCGTTGGCGGCTGGGTCCTTGCTGACCGGAACCTGCTGCTTCATTTCGTCAAAACTGGTCAGGCCCAGCTTCATTTCTTCATTCGCTGGAATCAACAACAGTTGCTTCCGGCCAGTCACTGGGACTGTTCCGCAGCTTGTGAGTAAAACCGATGCGCAAATTATTAAAACCAACCCTGGTGAACCATGTGCATAGCATTTCATGACTGCGAACGTAATCTTAAATCAGATAAGAGCGCAAGTAGGGGAGGAACCGAAGCGCGAGCGAGCATGCGTGCTCTGCGCTCTGACACATATGCTAAAAAGCCATTCCGCAGGAGTGGCGGCGAATAAGCCGTTATTTTCCGGTTGTCCCGGCTAATGCATTGGCTTTATGAGGGGATTGAACCGCCAGGTGAATATAATCCACAAGGATCCGATTGGCCTCGTCCAGCGTCGCATCAATATTCGGCGTGCTATCGTCGGTGCCATCTTCGTCCTCATCGGAACCCGACTTCGGTTTGCTTTTATTTTCGGCGACATCTGCGGATTTGGGCGATGCAGCAACCTTATTCGGCGCGCGCACCGTTGTTTCCGTCCCATCTGGTTTGGTGACTACTACTGAATCATGTACCGCCCCATGGAAATCGGTCTTCTTAACCAGATTTGTATGCATCATTGGCGCAGGCAATCCGGTTTGCGCAGCCTGTTTCAAGCTGATGTCCCAAATCTTTTCTTTGCCTTGTTGCCGCGCAGCCAGTTCCTTTTTGCGGGCTTTGGCGCGCTCGTCGGCTTCCTTCTTTTCTTTGAGCCGAACTGATTCGTTTAAGGAAACGCTCTTTTCAGCAAGGGTTTTCTTAAAGCGCTCGATTTCGTCTTTGATGTAGATAAAATCTTTATCTGTGCTGGTGCGCTTTTCGGAGCGTTTGCGCAGTTCCTCGACATATTGTTCAACCATGCCCATTTTGTCGTAAGTCGCGGCCGGGATCGTATCCCAGGGAAGCGGGTTTTCCAGTGAGGATTCGCCAACTTCCATGAAGTTGTTTACCGAAGGAAGGATAATATCTGGCGTCACGCCCTTGAGTTGTGTGGAGGCGCCGCTCGCACGGTAAAACTTGCGGATGGTTACTTTCAGAGCACCTGGGTTTTGGGCCGAGGCCAAACCAAATTGGCGCATATAAGGCGCGAGTTGAATAAGCGATTGCACCGTCCCTTTGCCATGCGTCGAGGAATCCCCGACAATTAACGCGCGGCCATAATCCTGCAGGGCCCCTGCCAAAATTTCGGATGCCGAGGCGCTGAAGCGGCTCGTGAGGACAATCAGCGGTCCCTTGTAAAGAATGCTTGGATCACGATCTTTGTCGATGCCGACGCGGCCATCTGAGTCTCGAACCTGCACCACCGGTCCTTCGGGAATAAAAAGGCCCGTGAGATTAATGGCCTCCTCAAGCGATCCCCCGCCGTTTCTTCGTAAATCGAGAATTATGCCCGCGACATGCTCTTCTTGTAACTTTTTGATGAGCTTCGAAACATCACTCGTGGTGCTCTTTTGCTCTCCATCGGTTTTATGCCCCTCCAATTCGAAGCCAGAATAAAACGACGGCAGGTCGATCACACCCCATCGGACGGTCGCTCCATTGCCGCCATCGCCTTCATATAATTTAGCCTTTGCCTCCTGGTCTTCCAGTTTGATCTCATCGCGCACAAGTGTGATCACATTTCGCACCGACGAATCTGCCGCGTCTGCTGGGATAACTGTCAGTCGCACTTCCGTTCCCTTAGGCCCGCGAATCAAATCCACCACTTTGTTAAGCTTCATGTCCACCACATCGACTGCTGCTTCATTTCCCTGCGCAACTGCCACAATGCGATCGTTCGGCTTAATTTTTTTGCTCTTAAGCGCAGGGCCGGGCTTCAACTCTTTAATTTTGCAGTAACCGTCTTCTGAGGTGAGCAATGCTCCAATCCCATAGAGCGACAGCTTCATGCCGATTGAAAAATTTTCCAGTTCGGATTTTCCCATGTAATCCGAATGCGGATCATATACGTGCGATAGCGCTGTCAGGAAAATTTGCAGCACGTCGTCGCTGTCATATTCCATAATGGCGCGCAGCACGCGCGTATAGCGGCGGCTGATGATTTTAACAATCTCCTCAGGTTTTTCCTTGTTCAACTTTTCTTGCAAATACTCATAGCGCAAACGGTCGCGCCACAATTGATGGGCTTCATTGACGGACTTTGGACGCGGCATCGTCTTCCTGTTGAGAAGGAACTTATCGTCAGCGTCGAATTTAAATTTTTCCGTCTTCAGCAACTCGTTTACGAAGTCGTATTGCTCCTGAATTCGTTCCCGCCAACGTTTGAAGATGGCGCGTGCGGCCGATGTATCACCCTCCTTCAGGATCATATCGTCCAATGTCGCGCGGTAATCTTCAAACTCCTTTAGATCGCTTTGAGTGAAATAGATATGCAAATTATCCAGGGCATCCAGATAGCGATCGAGGAACTTGGATGAAATCTCATCATTAAATGGCTGCCGTAAGTAGTGGCCCCTTTCCAGGATGGTGGCCACAACTTTCGCAATATTGCCATCATTTGGGCTTGGCTCAAGGGGAACAGCGTTGGTCAGTGTTCGGACTGTAACGTGATCGTTTGTTCCGGTTTCCGCAGCCGAAACCCCAGCCACCACCAGGACCCAACTAAACAACAAAATAAAGAATCTCATGTCTTGCTTGAATCATGCCATTTTTTGTCAAAACAGGACAGCACAATTTGCAGATACAGTGACACACCCACAGCTTTCCGCAACCCTAGCTAACTGAGGTTAATTGGGGGGATTTTGCAGTTTAAAAAACCGCGGTATATTCCGATGACTCATAAGTAAGAGAAATTTTGTAGGAAATGTATGAATAGCCTCATTTGCCGAGTAAATCCACGGACTTGAAGCCCCGGGAAAGCACGAAACTGCGCAGGAATTTATGAATAGATTGAAATTAACGGGTTCAAACCCGCTTGAAACGGCGCGAATCAGCGCCTCTCCCAAGCATAGTGTTTTGGTTGGCTTAAACGGTTCAACCAATCTGATTGAGATTCGCGAAGAACCAGGCCTCTTCCAAGCCATTGAAATATGTCAGACGCAAGGCAAAATGCTGGATAAATTACGCAGGCATTTGGAGCAAATGCAGCATCTTGCGTCCAGCACCGCTCAAAACGGAGTCATTGATGAGCAGGGGCAGGAATACCAGCATCACGTGTGTACGGTGCGTCAGATTGCGGCTTTGGTTTATAATGGGCAGGCACTTTTTACCGGGAATACATTCGTTCTATCACTGGATCGGGGCCAAAACCATCTTGTCATGTCGGGAATCAATCTGGATACAACCCAGTTTGCTGCCATCATACAGTCAAACATTTTCAGTCGCGAAGCAGCTATCGAGGCACAAAAATACATCGAAGTAGTCTTGCAGCAACTTGAAATGTTTGAATCCGTCCTCGCAGCGAACCTCGGACGGCTAACATTCCTGCAAAAGCAGCAAGGAACGATATCCATGGGCCAGGCGCGGGCCGCCTAGGCTCTGGTATCCTGGTTCCGAAGGGGGCTATTCGGCCCAATTATTTGCTGGTTGCCATTCAACTTTTTTTACTAAAGACTTTCCGATGAGTATCCGATGATGTTGGTGAACCACTTGGTAATTCCACCATGAACTGGATGGGTTTGTACCTGTTCCAGAACAATCGGTATGTTAAAACAACACACAAAACAACACGTCACGGCTTCAAAAAAAGCTAAAGTTCACTCATCGGCAGCGGCAAAGGGCTGGAATGGCCTTCGGCCTGAAAACATTGCGAAAGCGAAGAAGCTTCTCAAAAACTCATCCTATCCATCGGGCAAAATTCTGAACTCAATTGCCAAGCTAATGGCGCGGCATTTGACACCTTAACCTGGCGGTGGTACTCGGCTCGTTGACTTGAATTGAACTTTTCCGGATACGGGACGCCTTTTTGCGGGAATCTCCAAGCCTTCCGTTATGTAAATCAACTGGACCACAGTTTGCACCAATTCATGATTATCGAAGGGCTTGTGCAAAAAACGTACACGCTCGAACTCTGGCGGAGCCGCCTCCTGCAGATTTGACAGTCCCCCTGACAGCAAGATGCCCTGAACCGTCGCATCTTTACTTAGGATGCGTTTCATGGCCTCCATGCCATTGAGAGTGGGCATCTGCATATCCATTACGACCACGGAAAAACTCTGCCGAGCCATACTGTGTTGCGCGATTGCCTCTTCGCCATTCGCAGCCTCTACTACTTCGAAGCCCGCATGCGATAAAATCGTGCGCAGGATTAGACGGACCATTTCCTCGTCATCAGCTATGAGGATGCGGCGTTTTTGGAGCGGCAAAGGCATGGTGAATTCAGGCGATTTGTTTTGGGTACTAGTACCCCAAAACAATTCCATTTCGCGCGCGCTGCATCGTATTCGTTTTCGGCATGTCGGGTAGTATAATGTTTCGTAAGGCCAGGCGCAATTCTGAGAATTTACTGCCTTAGCATTTTGATTGGTTGCTTTGGTGCCTTGTTCATGGAATCGCCTCCTGGGGATTTACCAGAAATTTAAAAGCTCAGGCGATATCACTTCCAATCTCAGCGTGCTTTTATCTCTGACCATTATTCCGCAAGTTAACGGGGAAAGACCCCATGGCAACTCATTTATTCGCGTGCCATTCTCAACAAGGTAAAACGCTTTGAATGAGGAACAATTAATTATGCAAAAAAATTTACGAAGATTCCTTTTGGTGGCGGGGGCAACCATCACCATCGTCGCATTTACAGGCTGCATGAATACGGGTGGGCGTTCGACTGGACGCGTCATCGACGATCACAGTATCAATCGCAAAGTTGAAACCGCCCTTGATGACGAACAAGTGTATAAATTTCCGGCAGTGAAAGTGACAACCTATCGAGGTGTTACTCAGCTTAGCGGTTTTGTCGAGACTGAAGATCAAAAGCGGCGCGCTGGTGATATTGCCCAGCATGTGCAAGGGCCAGCCGAGATCATCAACAACATTACTGTTCGCCCGATGAGCTTCTCGAATACCGCGCGCACCGGCACAGGCGCGGCAGGTGAGGGGACTTATCGCGAGACTGGGACAAACGCGCCGATTCGCAGTAACGACAATATCAAGTAATTTGCCCGTTTCGCCGTTCCAAAAAAGCGGCCGGGCACGGAGGAGAGTGAACCGCAAGGTTTTCTTCTCCTCTTTATTTTTCCACGCGTGACTTGTTTGCGCTTGTGAGAGGCTCGATTTTTTTCTTACCGAGAACTTCGTCCCAGGAAAAGGTTCGCCGCTCGATTAAACCATCGGCTGTCTTGTAGATTTCGATGGTTGCCACTGGCTCAACGGGCCGGGTGTCGATGTCGTAAATGCAAAAGTATTTGCCTTTGCTTCCATAAAAGAAGACTTCGGGATTCAATTTGGCTTCGGCAAATTTACTGCCCGTAGGACCAGAGGTTACTTCGATGAATTTTCCTGATACCTGGTAAGCCGCAGTGAAATGACGGTCGCCAGAGATGAGCAATACACCCGTAATATGGTTATCTTCAATGAATTTGAAAAGCTCGTCTCGCGCGTGCTTGAAATTGGCCCATGAATTTTTTACGCCGTAAGATTCGAATTCACCCCCACTGGCTAGAACTTTGACCGGTGCTTTCGACGCCAGCAACTCGCGTTTAAGCCATGCCATCTGCTTGGTGCCCAGGTACGTTTTATCTTCGTTGTCAGGCGCATTATCCGGCGAACGTTCGTAGCGATTATCAGTCATGAAAAAATCAATCGCTCCATGCGAAAATTTGTAGTAAACACCCGGATTATCCGGCTCGCCATATGATAGGTTTGGCCAGAACATTTTGAAAGCGCGGAGTGTTTGCTCCTTGTTTCTGGCCGTTTTATCACAGGGCTCAGGAGAATAATCGTGATTGTCCCAGATGGCGTATTCCGGCACATGACGGGCTATTTCGGCATAAGCAGCCAGATGACGTTGCTCGGCGTATTTTTTCAGGTGCTGGGCTGGATCGGTTGTATTGCCGTAGTGATTGTCTCCGAGCATAAGCAGAATATCAAAGTTGGTGCGTGTGGCCATTTCCGCCCACGTCGGCGCTGAATCGTAGTTGTTGTAACCGACGCAGGAGACGAATGCGAAGCGCAGGTGCTCTTTTGTGCCCGGGCTCGGGGCCGTGTTGAACGAAGGATACGGACGCGCCATGGCGGCTTCTCCATTTAGCATGACGCAATAAAAATATTTGTTGGACGGCTCCAGATTTGTGAGTTGCAGGTGAGTGGAAAAAAATGTTTCCAACTGGAGTTTTTCGACAGGAGAATATTTTGCGTCAGATAGATTCTCCATTTTACCAAAGCCGATGCACATCTCTCCCGGTCCGGCGGCCTTCGCCCAAATTTTTGCTTCTGTGGCGCCAACATTGCCCAGGAGGGGTCCAAGCTCGAGGTAATTTGTTATCGCTCCGAATGCGGTGGTAGCCTTTTTTTTGCCGGCGTTTGTGGTCGGATGGGTAAGTCTCTTTAGGATGCTGTCCTCTCTACCTGCGGCGTGAAGCAGGGGAGAGAGGTAGAATAGAATGCAAATCAGGCAATGAAAATACCGGCGCGCTCTTAAAGGTTTCATTTTCGATTATGTGATGACCCGAGGCGAATAGTCAATTTGCAGGAATCAGCAGGTTGAGTGCTTCACCAGGAGAAAGAATCATCTCTTGACGGCTGCGCAGATCTTTCAGCCGCGTCGTAATTTGCCCTTCAGCAGTTTTCTCCAGGCGCAGAGTGCGCTCAGCTTTCAATTCCAGCGCCCGCTTGAATTGCTTGTCCGACTTCATTGGTGCGAGGCTGTATTCAATCGCCAAACCTGCCTCGCGCAATTTTTGAATAAACGCCAGTGAATCTGGACGCAACAGTTCGTCTTCAATCAGCACATAAGCATTAATCTGCCCGTTGAATTTCGGGAGCAGCCCGCGTTCTTTGAGTAATTCGAGCAGGACAACATCGCCCATGCCAAAACCGAGCGCCGGCAGATCCACTTTGCTGTCGCTTAAGAGTTTCACAAGATTGTCGTATCGCCCGCCACCTGCTATTGCTCGGAACTCGCCTTTCACATCGAATGCTTCGAAGACTGGACCTGTGTAATACGCGAGCCCTCGGATTACCAAATAATCTACTTTTACGAAGTCCCCCAGTCCGCGCGCTCTGAGATTTGTCATCACCTTTTCCAGTTCCTCAGTGGGTTTGCCTGCTTCGATAAAGCTGCGCACGCGCTCAAGCGAGAAGCCAAGAGTCTTTAGCCTTTCCTGGCTGAGCTCGGGCTTTTCGCGTTCAAGTTTGTCGATGACCTGATAGAATTCGTAAGCGGCTTCTGGTCTGCCGCTTTGCGCCTGATAAAAATCCGCCCACGCATTTCTGCTGCTCAAGCGAATGACAAAATCGTTTGCCGTCAGACCAAAGGCTCGCAGCGTATCAATGAGTAGCGCTATTAATTCTGCATCTGCGGCCGGGTCTTTCTCCCCCATAATATCCGCGTTAAGTTGAAAATGTTCGCGGAGCCGTCCCTTTTGTTGGCGTTCATAGCGAAATAGTTGCGGTACGGCGAACCACTTGATCGGTTTTGCATAGTTGCGCTCGTGAGCCGCAACCATGCGCGCAAGCGTGGGAGTCATTTCCGGGCGCAATGAAATGGCCCGCTCCCCTTTGTCAGTAAAATTATAAAGCTGGCCCACAATTTCCGCGCCACTCTTAGTGGTAAACAATTCGAGCGGCTCCAATGGCGGGCCGTCATATTCGCGAAACCCATAGCGGCGGGCTACTGCCCGCCATGTATTAAAAATATACTGGCGGGCATCCGCGCTCCAGACGTCTTTATGCGGCAGAGGCTCCGGATAAAAGTCCCTAAATCCAGGCAAACGATCCATACCGGTTCAATAAAACAAAAAAAGCGCTCTCTGGCGAGCCAGAGAGCGCCGTAAATTCTGTTTGGCAAAATTAGGGATTGATGGCCGTGGCATTACTGCCGCTTAGCCCTTTGGCGGGCACTGCTGGAGGTGTGCCTACGCCATCCCCCTCAACGGCGGCTGCAGCATCGGCTGCTTTGGCGGCGGCTAGTTGCTTGGGTGTGAGTTGCATAACATCTTCGCGCATGTCTTTACCCGGTTTGAATTTCACCACGGCGCGTTGCGGTATTGGCACGTCAGTACCAGGGTTGTTGGGATTGCGTCCCACTCGCGCCTTGCGCACACGTACTTCGAATACGCCAAAGTTGCGGAGCTCCACTTTGTGGCCCTTGGCAACTGCCTCAGCGATGTAGTCGAGTGTTCGTTGCACAATGTCAGCAACTTGCTGTTGCACCAGACCCGTTTCATTGCTGATCCGGATAACGAGATCACGCTTGGTCATAGTTTTGTAACCTTTAGGTTTCGGGGCGGTAAAAGTTTTTGCTGAATACCGGTATAAACCTCTCTTCTAACCCGGTCAAGCCCTGAGTTCAGTTACTTTCATGCTTTTTTCGGGCTCCAACTTGCCCCATTTTGGTATAACACAGAAATTTCCATTGCCCTTGCGAAGCTGGCACTTTCGCCTCTAAACTCCCGACCTTGAATATTGACGATCTGCCCAGATATGACCGCTTTGCCGCCTATTCATAAGGTTCCGACAACCGGCAGCTCGAAGTCAGGTCTCGCCGTGGCAAGCCTGGTTTTTGGGCTCTGCGGTGTGGGCTTATGTCTGGGACCTCTCATGGGGATTCCAGCAGTAATTTGCGCCCATATGGCGCGCGCCGACATTCGTAAATCTGATGGTAAACTTCGCGGGGCGAAGATGGCCATGGCCGGTCTGGTTACAGGTTACATCTCGATGGTCTCAGTCTTCGTTATTATTTTTCTTGGAGTGCAATTCATACCAAAGTTCATCGAGCAAAAGAGATTTGCCGATCATCAAACCTGTATCAGCAATCTGCAAATGATTCAGGGCTACAAGGAAAAATGGGCGCTCGATCATGGCACTTCCGAAAAGGCCATTCCTCCAGAGCAGGACATTTTTGGACCGGGCCGGTATTTGGAAGTAAAGCCTGAATGCCCGACTGGCGGTTTCTATCGGTTAAACGCAGTCATGGATAGCCCTGCATGCAGCGTACACGGCACGATAAAGTGGTAATAATTATTTGAATTGCAAGGGTTCGCAGGCAGCGAGACGTTTGGGTTTGTTCTCACGCAAGCAGAAATTCATTGACACGCTCCACAAGAGAATCTACCCCTGTCACCCAGTGGAAGCTCCCTGGTTCTAGTCACCTTCGCACCCACAAATCTGGCGCTGCGAGTTTTTCCATTGTCTGGAAGCTAGCAAGGCCAGCCGGGAGCTGAAAAGGAAATGCACAAAAGAATTATGAAACTCAAAAAACTATCAATCATCGTTGTGGTCGGCTCTGCGGCCTGCCTGTTCGCCTCGGCCAGCACTGGGCTGAGTCAAGGTTGGTACCTGAATACAGCCGCAGGAGTATCGCTGGAGAACAAAATTAACTTGCGCACTTTTGTGACACCTACGCCGGGCGTAAAGCTTGAGTTTGACCCTGGGGCTAGTGTCAGCGTTGCTGGAGGTTACAATTTCCTGCCGTTCCTGGGTGTGGAACTGCAAACCGGCGCAATATATAACAGCGTTAAGAATGTGAACGGCTTCGGGGATATCGATGCCAGTCTCACGCACGTGCCACTCATGGCGAACGTCGTCTTTCGCTATGAAACGGCCCGATGTCCTGTCATCACTTATGCCGGTGCTGGAGCCGGTGGTGATGTGAGTATCGCCACCTTCAACAATGTCACCGCCAATGGGGTATTCGTGGATGGTTCATGGAGCACGATTGAATTTGCCTGGCAGGCATTTGGCGGGATGCGTTTTAAGTTGAATGAAAATATGTCTCTAGGCGCAGGCTATAAATATTATTCAGTCAATCACGCTGCTTGGGATTTTGGCGGAATTAAAGATGGGTTAGCCATAGGCCACGCCCGAGTTCACAACATCCTCATTGATTTTAATTTCCGCTTTTAAGCGCGATTGCAAGCTGCGCTTGCTTAAGTAACTGCAAGCGCAGAATTCTTAATTTTTCGTTCTTGCTCGGCGCATCGGCTGCTTTCACCGTCGGATTTCGACAACGTCTCCCGGCTGTAACTCCGGGTTCTCCTGCCCTTTGAGCAGCAATCTGACATTTACTGGGTAAGGCTGGCCGGCACGAACGACAGTGATGATGCGCGGGTCACTTGTGCCGGTGTATTCCGCGGCCAAAATCGCCTGCGCCAGATTCATCCCTTCCGTCCAAAGCACGTACCGATGCCGAATATCGCCGATGAACACAACTGCCTTTCCTTGCATCTCAGGGGGAATTCCAGCCTGGTTCGTCTGTGCCGCCATCTGCATCATCGCTCCAGCCATGGCCGCCTGCTGCAGTTGCAACTGCTGTATCTGCTGTTTCTGCTTGCTGGCGCATGCTGAAAGAAGTAGTGCCAAAGCGAGCGCGCTGCAAACGCGGATCATTTTTGTCATAGCCCAATTAACAGCTTGTCGGCGCCTCACGCAATACCTCCACGCAATGGGGAATCGCGCCGACTACAAACGCGAGGCACTCAACGGCTCCGCTTGGTTTGCCAGGCAGGCATATCACCAGGCTTTTTTCCACCACGGCAGCGAGGTTTCGCGAGAGAATAGCATTCTTTGTAATTTTCATTGATTCGCTCCGCATCACTTCACCAAATCCCGGGAGTTCCCGCACTGCTATTTCCCGGACCGCTTCCGGTGTAATATCGCGTAGCGCCACCCCCGTGCCGCCGGTTGTCAAAATCAAATGACATCCTTTACCCGACATCTCACGAATGGTGCGTTGGATATCGCGCTTTTCATCCGGGACAAGTGCATCAGCCAGCACTTTCCAGCCGTAACCTTCGGCCGCTTTCTTCAACGCCGGGCCGCCCAGGTCATCATATAGCCCTTTGGAGGCCCGGTCTGAAATAGCAATAATTCCAGTATGTATCTGCATAAATTATCTCTCGCGAATGACTGACTTTGTTTTCGAAACCAGTTTCACATCCGTCAGTCGCATGTTTTTATCCACCGCTTTGCACATGTCATAAATCGTCAGGCCCGCAACTGCTACAGCCGTGAGCGCTTCCATTTCCACACCGGTTTGGGCTGCGATGCGCACCGCGGCAGTAATTACAATGCGATCACTGCTCCTTGGAACTTCAAATTGCACTTCGCAATGTGTAATCGGCAACGGATGGCAGAGCGGAATGAGCTCGCCTGTCTTCTTTGCCGCCATAATCCCCGCCACCCGCGCTGTGGCAAATACATTGCCTTTGGCAACTCGATTTTCCTCGATCATAAGCAAAGTGTCCTTGCGCAGACGCACTTCTCCCCGAGCTGTCGCTTCTCGCATCGTGATTGGCTTCTCGGACACATCCACCATGCTTGCTTCACCCTGTGTATCGATATGTGATAATTTTGCGCTCATCCTTGCATTTCCTCTTTCCACTTCTCGACCGCTGCTTTGATCTGTTGGGCGAGGGCCAGTTTCGGTTTTACAAATTTCGGTGTGAACCAGGGGAACGTCCCGATCAGGTCGTGCGTCACAAGGATTTGCCCATCACAATACGGACCCGATCCTATCCCGATTGTCGGGATTACAAGTTGGAGGCTAATTTCGCGCGCCACTGGTGGGGTCACTAATTCCAGAACAATGGCGCAAGCCCCAGCTTCCTGGAGAGCGATAGCATCTGTCACCAACCCTTCCCGTTCACCTTCTTTTTTTCCTTTGATATGGTAGCCGCCTTCTTCCTGAACACTTTGAGGCAACATTCCGAGATGTCCAATGAATGGAATGCCATGCGCAATGATCGCTTTTATCTGGTCCAGAATCACTCTGCCGCCCTCCGCTTTCACGGCTTCGGCTCCGGCCTCAACGAGCTTGCGAGCATTATTTACTGCATCCGCGGTGCTTTGATACGAATGATACGGCAAATCCGCGCCCAAGAGTGCGCGAGGCTTGGCCCGCGCAGCAGCGCGCACATGATGTTCCATCTCTGGCATGGTAACCTGCGTCGTGTCTGAATAACCGAGAACGACCATTCCCAGGGAATCTCCGACGAGCAACAAAGGCACTTCCGCCTCATCCAGCATTTTCGTCATCGCAAAATCGTAAACCGTGAGCGCCGCAATCCTCTCGCCTCGCGCTTTCATCGCGCGAAGTTGGTCCGGCGTCACTTTATTCGCAGTCATCGCTACACCATTGCGACCAAAGACATCGACGACAAGCCGAAAGTCAAGGCGTCGGAACAAACCTCAATAACTTCGCGGCCAACCTGTATTCAGCAGTAAACGATTAGCCACTCCCATTTTTAAAAATCTCTGCCGTTTCAAACTGGTTGCAAGCGTCCATTGCCGCAGAGTATTAATCGTTCTATCTAATTATTGCCGGAAAAGGCTTTATTTTTATCAGGATTTTTAGTACAAAAATCAAGAGCTACACTGGAATGTCCAAAAGAGCATTACTACGAAACTTATTCCCATGCAAAATTCTTGTTTTGCTTGGTACATTCCTGGTTATTTGTGCTTTCGCTCATGCACAATCGCCGTCATCGATGGCTTGGCAAACCGTGCACACTTTTGGACTTACGAACTTAATGGGGTATACACCGCTTGCGCCTTTAGTTCAGGCAAGTGATGGATTCTTATACGGGACTGCCTCTAGGGGTGGTGTTTACAACCGGGGTGTTATTTTTCGTATAAATGCGGACGGAACAGGATACCAAGTGCAAAGAGCCTTTGGAGCGATTACAAATGATGGAGAACTCCCAGCAGGAAAACTTTTAGAGGCTTCCGATGGAATGTTATACGGCACAGCCTCGTGGGGCGGGGCTTTTGGCGGAGGGATTGTTTATAGATTAAACAAGACCGGGACAAGTTATACCGTCTTAAAAGCATTTGGTGATTCAAGTTTAAACGGAGTAAATCCCCAATGTCATTTGCTGGAAGGTTCAGATGGCATGATTTATGGAGAGACTATAAATGGCGGCAGTAATAATGTTGGTACTCTTTTTCGATTGCAAAAGTCGGGCTCAGGATTTGGAGTTCTGTATCACTTTGGCGCACTAAGCGACGGATTGTATCCGGTCGAGGGCGTCGTCGAGGGTTCAGGCCAAATGTTATATGGCACTTGCTTACGAGGCGGCAATTCGGGTGGTGGCACAATTTTTCGCTTCAACCTTGGTGCTGG
>DASWRJ010000131.1:0-4313 GCA_036403255.1 Verrucomicrobiia bacterium | reverse complement strand
GCGAGTGCCGTCACCGATTACATTGTTGAGTCCGTCCTTCTGCCGAATAAAAAGGTCAAAGAAGGTTTCAACTCGATCCAGGTCAGCACCAAAGACGGCCAGGACCTCGCAGGCATTCTCGTCCGCGAATCCACCGAAGAGCTCGTCCTCCGCGACGCCACCAACAAGGAGATTTCCGTGCCCAAGAAGAATATCGAGTCCCGCAAAATGGGCGGCTCCCTCATGCCCGCCGGTCTCGCCGATATTTTGTCGCCGGGCGAGCGCCTCGATCTCTTCCGCTTCCTCATCGAGCTGGGCAAACCCGGCGCGTTCGACGCCGCCCGTGGCAACGTCGCTCGTGTCTGGCGCGTGAACACCAGTGTGCCTGCGGACGGCCAGGAAAAAATTCTCCAAAGCAATCCGCTCGATAAAGGCTGGACGCCCATCTATACCACCGTTTCCGGCGCGCTGCTCCGTTCCGATCTCGAGCAGGAGCAGGGTGGGGGACATAAGAGCGAGCCGATCTTCGCCGCCGCCCGGTTCCAGACGGCCAAAGGCGGCCCCGTGAAACTCAAACTCACCGGCGCCAACAGCCCCAAAGCGTGGGTGGACGGCAAACCCGCCGGTGGAGACAATGAAATCACTCTCGATCTCCCCGCCGGCCTCCACACTTTCCTGCTCAAGGCCAACACCTCCGACCTCGCTGCGCAGGTGAAGCTCGAATGCCCTGATGCTACCTTCTTGGCTGAGTAGATTTCGCACGCTTTCTCGGAGGCAACTTGATTGGGTGCGGAGCCCGTTGCGCGCCTGTTCCGCACAACTCCGTTAGGAGTTCTATCTTTGTAGAAATGCGCTACCGTTTCAATTCTCATTTCAGGCGCGCGGCGCTCCCGATCTCAGACTGCAAAGCGCACCCTCCGCCGCGCCGGTGAAATTTACTTACTTGGTAGTTTTCGCATTTAGACTAGCGATACTGCCGCCTGCGTTCTGGTTCATCGCCATGTTCCATTGTCCCAGTTGCTTCACTTGCAAAATGCGCTAATTTTGAGTATATGGAACTCCACCTGAATTTCTCAAGGAAACCGCTTTCCCTGAAATCGGTCCTCCCGGAATTGGGCCTAACTCCATACGACGCCCAGCATGAACGACGAAAATGACTTTTGGCAAGGCGGAGACGAATCGCAGGCCAATAGACCTCAAGAGGGAGCCGCCACATCAATGCAGCAACGTTTACATCCTGAGTACCTAATTCTTCTGAGCTGGATTGGAATAACTGCTCTGACTATTCTGCTTTTGGTTCCCTTTCCGGCAGGTCTTTTTTTCCCTCAATCATTGTGGCCGCAATCCTCACGGCAATTATGATCGCTATTACCTCTCTCTTCCTAATGCCTCGTCAATCTTTCAAACTCGGCGTTTGCATTTTTATCATCATCTTCTTCGCATTTCCGAAGTATTACCATTTAACAGTGTTCAAGATTCCCAACGCCAGAGATAAAATGGCGCATCATCAGGTTATTGAGGCAAGCGTAACCAAGGCTGGTGGCTGGGCTTCTCTGGAGGAGGAATGCAGCAGGTTGGTGAAGCTTCCTCTGCCATACGGCGGTGCTTGGAAGCAACTACCGACAAACTTCCCTGTCTTAACGTCTTTGCAGGCGCGCAGGATTTACGTGGAAACGAATGCCGAAAGCTACACCGTCAGGGCTGATATCTTTGGCATGCATTCAACGGGTGGACGCGGTATTCCATTTTATGATCTTATCGTAACGAGCAAGGCTATTATGTCGTTGGAGGAGCTTGGATTTAATAGGGGGAAACTACACCACGTCACGAACCTCGTTTATTACGTGGATGGCAATTCCTGAGGTTCTCGCAATAGAACTTCGCGCCGCTTCTCGAACTTGTAATTTAGGCCATAGTCCTTGCAGGTTCGCTTCTCCGCCCCTTACAGGGAATAACCTCGGGTTTGATGTCAAACTTTCCAAAGTTCGAAGCTGCAAATTTTGGAGAGTTGCAACATTCACTCCAGCGTGGGTTTAATCCTTTGAGAAAATCCAGGCACGCTCAGAGTGGACTTCATCTTCTCAAAGGGATTATTCAAAGCCACCGCACCGGCAAAGATCGCCGTCGCCACCACCTGCATTCTTTTCATACATATTATTATGCGCCGCGTCTTATCGTGTGACACGCCAATTTGCACCACTCCCAAACGACTTAATTCGCCCACATCAGGCAGCAAATTGAAACTCAGGTTAGGTATGCAATTAGCTGTGAACGGGTGTGAAATTTGGGCGCATATTTGCGGGAATGGTGGTGGGACTGGTGTTAATTGCCGGTGCGTCGGTCGCCATTGGCCATTGGCGGATGGAGCGGGACCTGCACGCCACGCTCGCCCAGCTTGAAAAAGACGGCGAGCGTTTGTCTCTTAAATCCCTGGCACATGCCTGTGACCCGGCGGCTCCTCCCTGGTTTGTGCGCATGAGTAATTCGGCCGTGCGCCTGCGGCAGATTCAGTTCGATCAGGCCGATTCATCGCTGATGACTGCAACTGGGCCAGGTTATGCCATGCCGCTCTGGCAGTCCCCCTGCTGGTTCGATTGGCGAGGCGTGAAACGCAACTGGACAAACGTGGCGGAGGCCCTGACTGAGGCGGAACCAGTGCTCGCTGAGTTGCGCGAAATGTTGCGCAATCCGCCGAAGCATTCAGGCATCGATTACACGGCCGGACCAGCAAGAGCGCCACATTACCCGACTATTCAGACGGTTTTCCACTGGCTCGCTCTCGCCATGGAATACAAATTGCATTCAAATGATTTGAACGGAGCGCTGGAATATTTGAATGCGATCGTTAGCTTGCCGCGATTGCACGAGCAGGATCAGAGTGTGGCAGCTCAATTAATTCGGCTCTCAGCCTCGCGGGGGGCCTATGTGGCGACTTGGGACGCGCTGCAAGCACCAGGCTTTAACGAAGCGCAACTCCTCAACTTGCAAATGAACTGGGCCGAACTTCATCTGGCGGACAAGTTCCCAGGCGCTTTTGAAATGGAACGGGCTTTGAAGTTGGCGAAGTTCGAGCTGGCTCGAAAAAATGGATTGGGCCGGGTGAACTCGACCCCCGACTTCCGAAATCCAATTTCCATTCTCCATCAGACTGGACTCTTTTCCGTGATGTGGCGCTTCAGTTGGTGCTACGGGGACGAGAAATACTATTTGCGAAATATGCAGGCGGATCTGCGCGCCTTTCGTTGCGCTGCAAACGGAAATACGCTGGCTGACATTAAGGCCGCCTGCTTCAACGGGTTGGACTCGCATGGCAAAGATTTGGGGCCGCTGCAAGCACACGAGTATGAGTTGTCCCGGCAATTCTTATTCAATGTGCAGCCAATAGTGCAAAGTGTGTTGAGATCCGAGGCGCAGCGGCAACTAACATTAGCGGCGATTGCCGTTAAATGTTACCAACTGAACCACGCGAGCTTGCCTCGGTCCCTCGATGAGCTTGCGCCCGAGCTTATCGCGGCTGTGCCAGGATCAGCTTTAAATGGTAAACCGCTGGATTATGAAATCCGCGGGCAAGGGACATTTATTATTTCGTCGGAAGCAAAAGAGGATATGCCGCCCAGCACTGCGTGCGACTGGCCGGCCCAGGGTGAGGCCCTAAGGCTGGTCGGCCCAAAGCCCGAAGTGTTTCCACTGATTGAAGTTGACGATCAAACGGTGACGAACGCCCTCGTTGAATTGGCCCGAAAGGCCAGACTCAATGTTGAATTTGAACCGAGAGCCGCTGCGCTGCTCATTGACACCCATGAGGGCGTGTTACAGCTCAACGCGCTGCGACTGGAAAAGGTGACGGCGTTTGCTGCACTTGCAGCTTTAGCCGAAGCGTATGGATTGTCGGTTTGCAACGGGCGAAATTCCAAAACCGTCCTTATCACGAAGAAAAGCTTGTGGGAAGAGGCAGCCGAGGCTGAAGCTCCGATTCGTGGAAAAGAGAATGCGAAATCTCAGGAAGATGTCGTGCCATTGATTGTGATTGAAGATGTGCCAGTGTTGGATGCGATCCGCAATCTGGCGCGCCAGGTAGGGCAGAACATAATTTTCGATGCCGATGTGTCGCGGAAATTTGGCCGGAACACAGAAGAGAATAGCATCACCGTCAGGTTTGAAAATATAGCTGCTTCCGAGGCGCTGGAGAAAATCTTGAAGAGCCACCAATTGAAGTTGAAACGACATTTGAAATCGGGCATTGGGATCATTACATCATCTTCGTAGTTATCTCGTAAGTAATAGCGGATGCCGCCGCCGGAGATCTTGGCTCCGGAATTTGGGCCACCGCACTC
>DASWRJ010000130.1:0-15681 GCA_036403255.1 Verrucomicrobiia bacterium | reverse complement strand
GACGGGGTTCTCATCGATGAGTTGGTGGAGCAGTTTACTGATATTCACCGGTTCAAGTTGGACACGATCTCGCACCACGTGGCTATAGGTGAGCACATCCTGAATGAGTTGATCCAGGCGTCCAGCCGCTGCGCCAATTTTCTTCAGATAACCATTTCCTTCAGGCCCAAGCTGCGCGCCAAATTCTTCCTCCAGAATTTGCGAAAACCCTTTCATCGCCCGGAGAGGCGCGCGCATATCATGGGAAAGGCTGTAAGAGAAACTTTCCAACTCGGCGATGGTTTCACGAAGCTCGGATGTGCGTTCCGTCACGACTTTTTCAAGATGCTCTGCATGGGACTTCAGCTCGGACTGCGCCTGGGCCAGGGCAAGTTGCAGGCGCTTGCTTTCGGTGATATCGCGGAGAATTTTAGAAATCCCGATAAAACGGCCCTGTGGATCATTTATCGGTGAAATGGAAAGGGAAACATCGATTTTCACGCCCCCTTTGCGGAGTCGAACAGTTTCGTAGTGCTCGATTCGTTCGCCGCGACGCAGGCGCGTCATGAACTCAGTTTCTTCACGGTGCCGCTCAGGCGGAATCAGGACCAGCAAAGGCTTGCCGACAATTTCTCGGGAGGCGTAGCCAAACATCTTTTCGGCGCCTTTGTTCCAGCTTTGAATCAGGCCCTCGAGATTTACGCTCAGAATGGCATCTTGCGAGGACTCAACAATCGCTGCCAGATGAAATTTATTCTGCTCGGCCTGGCGTCGCTCCGAAATGTCTGTGACCACCATCACGAAATACTCGGGTTTGCCAGTCTCCGGTTCCCGCATGAGCGAGGCCGTGAGGCTGATCCAGATTAAGTCGCCATTTTTGCGGACATAGCGTTTCTCAAGCGTATAGGTAGCAATCTCACCCGAGGTGAGGCGGCGAGATTGCTCAATATCAATTTGCAGGTCCTCGGGATATGTGATTTCGCGGAATGATTTGGCAAGCAGTTCCTCTCGAGTATAACCGACCAATTCGCAGAAGTAATCGTTCACCTCCACAAAATGCCCGCCAAGGCTGACTTGGACCATGCCTGCGGCAGCCTGGTGAAAGGTCGCCCGAAATCGCTCCTCACTGCGCGCCAGCGCGTTTTCAGTGCGGCGGCGATGCAGCCCGTGCGCAACTAAATCGGCGACAGTCTGCAGGCTTTGCAGTGTGTCTTCAGGCAAATACTCGCGCGCGAAAAGCGCAACCACCCCTAAGAGTTTATCGTGAACCAGCAGTGGGAATCCGGCAAATGCCACCATGCCCTGTTCCCGTGCCCAGGCTGGGTCACTGATCTGAGGATCATTGGGAATGTCATTGGTGAGGTGTGGCTTTCGATTTTGGGCAATGCGCCCAATTTTCAAGCTGCCCAGGGGCACTCGGCTATGCGGGCCATCGAGGTGCGTGTAAAGCCCGGCGCTGGCGCGCAATTCAAGCACTTGCTCACGCGCGTTTAGGGTCCAGATACGGGCAAATGCGGCGGGCACAAAACGCACCATTGCTTCTGTGCACTGCTGCATCAGCGCGGATTCGTCAATGGATTCTCGGGCTAGAATTTGAGCAGTCTCCGCACGAAGCGCAGCGTGCCTCACACTTGCTTCGAGCGCCCGCATAGTCGTAGTGCGTGAATTGAGCAGCGCGGCAGTCACTGCGAACAGGGCAAAACTCATGAGCAAGCCAACCGCAGAAATCCATGGCACCCACGTGCGGGTCGAGCTTTTTTCAAACAGCGGTGTAGTGGTAAAACTGAGTGTCCATGGCCGCCCGGCCGCTTCCAAAACGCGAAGTTGCGTAAATTGAGGAGAAGCTGAGGGCGGGGCGCCCGTTCGATGCAGCCGCGCGGCTTGTCCGTGCTGGCGTCCATCGAAAACTTCCAGATGAACCAACCTTTGAGGGTCCCCTTGGAAAATGTGCGAGAAAAAATCATCAGCGCGCAGCGGAATGTAAATAAATCCGAGCAGACTGGCCCTTCTCTCCTGGACGGTCTTAGGCGTGACTCCGCCACGATAAACCGGCAAGTACATCAGAAACCCAGCCTGCTTACTTGTCGCAAATTCTTCCTGCACGAGAGTGACTTTCCCGGACGTCGCCGGTTGCCCGGTATCTCGCGCTTGTTCCATTGCCAACCGCCGATTGGGCTCGCTAAACATATCAAATCCGAAAGCGCCGAGGTTTGCTCGATTACGCGGCTCAAGATATGTCACAGGAAAATACTCCGCCCGCTGTCCTGGGGGCCGAATACTATAATTGCCTAATCCCTGTCCGCGAATCAGTTGGAGAAACGCGTTCTGCTCATTTGACGCAACGTGTCGAGCAAAGCCAAAACCCTGCAGACCGGGATAGTTAGTGGGCAACACAAGACTGTTCGCGTAGGCGTGGAACTGCTGCGCACTCAGGTTCTCGTTGACCCCGAAAAGCGCGGCACCGCCACGGAGCAGGTCAAGGTAGATGCTAATACGGTCGGTGATTTGATCCTCGGCATGCTCGATTGCGCTTTGGAAACGAATTCGATCTTTGACGCGCGAAGCTGCCGCCAAATAAAACGTCGAGGATATAGTTAAAAGCAATGCCAGCGCCAGGATGAGCCCAGGGGCCCATTTTGATGCAAACCATTTTCTAAGCGCCGGATAATACACAGTCCCTCGTGGTTCGGATTGTGGCCACGATTTCAATTTCTATGCAAAGTCATCGAAATCCAAGGCGAAAAGTGGGGATGGGGTAAATTACTACTGACGTGGGCGAGAGCACGCTAGAGCATCTTCTCCCCATAATGACGAGCTTATGCTGCTTATTACTTTCTCGCAGTTCACTTAACTGCCTTCGCGGATATGTTCTGCAGAAGCGTCTGGGCGCAAGCTTCTGCAAAAGCCCGATCATTGATCGCGCAATCCATTTCAACCACCGGAATGTCTTTGCGCAGGCTTGCCTTAATTGAGTCGAATAACACCCGGTCCGCAATCGGGTCATGGAACTTTTGCCCTGCAGCGCTGATGACGCTGATAGCACGCTGCGGCAGGAGAACCGTGACCGGCCCGGTGGATCCGTTGAGCTTTTCCGCCACGATTTTACCGAGCTGCGCGCATTCCTCGGGTGTGGTGCGCATCAAAGTAACTTGGGGATTATGCTGATAGAAGTTGCGACCTTTGAATTGCGACGGCACAGATTCTGGCCCATGAAAATTAACCATGTCGAGACAGCCTGGCGTCACGATGGCAGGGACCCCGAGGCGGGCGGCTGCTTCCAGGCGATTGGGCCCGGCCCCCAGGAAACCTCCCACAAGCTCATCGGCCCATTCGGTGGTAGTAATATCAAGCACTCCCGCAACCATGCCGGATTCAATAATGGATTCCATCGTGCGTCCACCCACACCGGTGGCGTGAAATACAAGCACCTCGTAGCCCGCCGCTTCCAGAATTTTGCGCGCGTGATTCACGCATTCAGTGGTGTTGCCGAATTGGCTGGCGACAATGATTGGTTTGTCAGTGCCGACAGGTGGTTGTGTTTCCACCATCCCGCAAATCGCTCCGGCAGCGCGAGCCAGGATTTGGCGCGAGATGCGGTTCAACCCAGCCACATCCACAATGCTTGGAAACATCACGATGTCTTTGGCTCCTACGTATTGTGCCGTGTTGCCGCTGGCGAGAGTCGAGACCATGAGCTTGGGAAAACCAATCGGCAGGGCGCGCATGGCAGCCGTCGAGATAGCTGTGCCTCCGCCTCCGCCAAGGGAAATGACACCATCGATCTTTTTCTCCTGTAAGAGCCTGGTCAGGACAAGGGGCGCGCCTTCGGACATTGCTTTGACTGCTTCACCGCGATCTTTTTTCGCGACCAGGGCGTTCAAATCGTAACCTGCCGCCGCAGCGACTTCCGTGCGCGGAAGGTCGGGATTCAGTTTGGGCGCATCGAGCGTCCCGGTATCAATCACGAGTATTTTATGTCCGCGCTGGCGGATTTGCTCGGCGAGAAAGGCATGTTCTTCGCCCTTGGTGTCCATGGTGCCGAGGATTGCGATGGTAGCCATAGGTTTGCTGGCAAGTGTGCCAAAAGGAGATCGTGGGAGGAATAAATTTTATTTTGGCGGTCGAGCTCGAATATTTTTGATGCAGGGCTGCCCTGAACGCTGCTAAACGAAGCTGGCACGCCGGCCCAAGTGAACTTATCTTTAACCTGCATCGAACATGCTAGACCTTGGCAAATTTTTGGTGGTGATAGGCATCGCCCTGGCGGCCGTGGGGTTGCTGCTTTGGAGCGGCATTGGAAAGAATTGGCTGGGCCGATTACCGGGCGATATCAATTATTCCCGTGATAATTTCTCGCTGCACTTCCCCATTGTCACCTGCCTGATTATCAGCCTGGTGCTGACACTGCTGATGTGGCTAATCCGCCGCTGAGCTATTTTTTGGCGAAAACCCGATTCGCTTCTTCAAGTGATTCCTTCGAGCCGATATCAAACCAAATGCCTGGCACACGCCATGTATAAACCGGTTGTCGTGTGTAGAGCCATTGAATCAGACGCCCGGGCTGATCCGGGTTATTTCCCTCGGCAATATACTGGCGGATCATCGGCACGGCAGCGCGTGGATAATAATAAAGGGCAATGCCAGTTAATGTGCTGGTCGGGTTGCGCGGCTTCTCTTCGAAATATGTAATCTTCCCTGTTTCATCGATGGAGATGGAGTTGTACTTTCGGATCTCTTCCAGGTTGCCCACATCATAAACCGCGAGCACAGGTGCATTCTTCGACCGGGCGAAGCGACCGAAGTCTTCCAGCGATTGGCTGAAGAGATTATCTCCGGCGACCACGATAATATCGTCATCCACTTTTTCCCTGCTGAGGACCAAGTGGAGATCACCAATGGCGCCAAGCTTATTGGTATCATCGGTCGAGCGGTCGTTCACGATAGTGAATTTAAGGGGAGTTTTATTGCTGCGATAATCGTTGGCCCACTCCTCGAAGTGAGTGGCGAATTTGGCATTGGTCACAATGTAGATATGGTCAATGCCTGAAATAGATAAGAGATTATCCAGCACATGATCAATCATCGGCTTGCCTGCTACTGGCAGCAGTGGTTTGGGCTTGGTGAGGGTTAAAGGATAAAGCCGCGTCGCGTACCCTGCGGCAAGTATTACGATTTTCATGTATCTTCGAGTAAACTAGGAGCCACCTTACGGACCAGTTCCTGCGAGCGGCGCAAGACCTCGCCGCCACACTCGCATTTCAATGCGAATTCCGCCAATTCTTTAGTTTCCGAGGCCTTGAGCCTTCTAATGAGATATTTTATTTGTGGGACGTTGGGAGGCGCTACGCTGAATTCATCCACACCGAGCCCGAGGAGCAGGGGGACCATGAATGGATCGCCCGCCATTTCCCCGCAAACTCCCACCCAGATGTTATTTCGATGCGCTGCTTCAACCGTCATTTGAATAAGACGCACAATGGCTGGATGAGTCGGATCGTAAAGATGCGCGATCTTCTCGTTCAACCGATCCACAGCCAGCGTGTATTGAATCAAATCATTTGTTCCCAGGCTGAAGAACTGAACGCGTTTTGCCAGGGCATCCGCGGCCAGCGCAGCCGATGGAATCTCAATCATGGCACCGATCTCCATTTTTGGATCGAAGGCGACATTTTCGGCGCTCAGTTCCTTGCGATATTGCTCGACCAGATCATTGGCCTGCTGCAGTTCTTCCAGGCAGGAAATCATCGGGTACATCATTTTTACGTTACCTTCGGCGCTGGCGCGGAGAATGGCGCGCAATTGAGCACGAAAGATTTCCTTTTCCTGAAGGCAAAATCGAATCGCGCGCCAGCCAAGGAATGGATTCATCTCCTGCGGCACTTGAAGGTGAGAAAGGAATTTGTCGCCACCCAGATCCAGCGTGCGGATAATTACCGGATTCGGCTTGAGGGCGGCAGCCACCTGCCGATAGGCCAGATATTGCTCTTCTTCGGTCGGCAAACTTTCACGATTTATGAAAAGATATTCGGTGCGGAATAGTCCAACGCCCTCAGCCCCGCTGGCCAGCACTGCATCAGCATCGGAAGGTTGCTCCACATTGGCCGAGAGGATGAACCGTTTACCATCCTGAGTCGTGGCAGTTTGATTGTGTGTTTCCCGTAATTTTTCCTGGAGAGTGATCTTACGCTTAGCCAGTTGGCCGTATTCGAAGAGCGTTTGGTCGGTCGGATTTAAAATGATTATTCCGTTGTAGCCATCCAGCAGCGCGTAATCTCCCGTTGCGACGTCACGGCTGGCGGTTTGCAGCCCGACAACTGCCGGAATGCGCATGGACCGCGCCATAATTGCCGTGTGCGACGTTTTGCTCCCGATATCCGTGCCAAAACCGAGTACCATTTTGCGGTCCAATTGCGCTGTCGTCGAAGGGGTCAAATCGTAACTGATGATGAGGCAAGGCTCAGTTAATTTGCGCGGGTCAAAATCCTCTTCTTTCCCGAGCAGGTTATTCAATACGCGCGAAGTTACATCCCGCATGTCCGCAGCGCGTTCGCGTAAATAGTCATCTTCAATCGCCGCAAATGATTTCATGAACTTTTCCGCAGCAATCTTGAATGCGTATTCCGCCGTGACTTTGTCGCGCAGAATGACTTTCGTCACTTCCTCGATCAAGGCAGGGTCTTCCAGCACGAGCAAATGCGCGTCGAAGATGCTGGCATCCTGCGAACCGAGTGCCTGCGTGACCTGCCGCTGCACCCCGTGGATGTCCCGCCGAGTTTGCACGAGAGCAGCTTCGAGCCGCTGAAGCTGGTGCGGAACATCCGCTTCAGGCACATGATGTCGGGGAATGGAATCTTCCTGCGACTTGCCCAGGAGCAGAATGCGTCCCCGGCAAACACCCGGAGAGACGGGGATGCCGCGCAATAGTTTTTCACCTGTGCGTCCAGATTCCAACCAAGCCATTCATACCTTCGCTTCGGGACTTTGGAAAGAGATTCTTGGCGCTTTTAGCTTGCCAGCGACTGGCGAATTTCCTTTGATAAGAGAAATACCGCCGCCGCCTTAACAAGCTCAGGGAAAGCTCTGGCGCGAGCGCAGAACCGAACTTACCCCATTTTGGCATGAAAACGAAAAATTCCCGTCACGGATTATTGGCTGGTGGAAATTGGATCATTGACCAGGTCAAAATCATTGATGTTTATCCTCAGCGCGAGCAGTTGGCTAATATTAGCGCCCAATCCCAAGGCACCGGCGGAGCGCCTTATAACGTCCTGGTTAATTTGGCGCGATTGGGAGCTGATTTCCCTCTGTTCGCTGCGGGATTCGTGGGAAAAGACGCCTTGGGCAATGCCATTCTTGATGATTGTCGCAATAACAGGATTGACACCAAATTCCTGCGGACAACCGAAGAAGCTGATACCTCCTATACAGACGTCATGACCGAACGAGGGAACGGCCGACGCACGTTTTTTCATTATCGCGGAGCAAACGCCTTTTGGGAGGGCGAGGACTTGGATTTCGCCAAGAGCAAAGCAGCTATCTTTCATTTGGGTTATTTGCTGCTCCTGGATGCCCTCGATCAGGCTGACCCAAAATTTGGCACTCGAGCCGCAAGGTTGCTGGCCCAAGCCCAGGCTGCTGGACTGAAAACGAGCGTGGACGTGGTGAGTGAAGAAAGTGATCGCTTTCCGCGCGTGGTGACTCCGGCGTTGAAATACGTGGATTATTGCATCCTGAACGAAATTGAAGCGGGGAAGACCACTGGATTCAAGATTCGTCGCGCGGATGGCACTCTCGACACTGTCGCTTTGCGGCATGCCTCGGGCGCTTTGCTCCAAAGTGGCGTAAGAGAATTGGTCGTCATTCACTTCCCGGAGGGTGGTTTCGCGCGCACTCGCAAAGGGGAAGACGTTTTGCAGCCATCATTGAAACTGCCCGAAAAGTTTATCGCCGGGACTGCCGGGGCTGGGGATGCCTTTTGCGCCGGAGTTCTGCTGGGATTGCACGAGGGCTGGGAACTGGGACGTTGCCTGCAAGCCGCAGTGTGTGTTGCCGCAGCCAGCCTGTCTAACGCAACCTGCACCGGAGGCATGAAAAGCCTGAGCGCCTGCCTTTCCCTTGCAAAAAAGTACGGTTATCGGCCGGCGCTTGAGACCGGCGAAGCCTAGCCAGAAGGTGCTTCAGTCATAAACGAGGAAATTAGAGATTCAAAATATGGCTCGAAAGCTTTTGACAACTTGTAGCTTATAAGCTACCGTCTCATGAACTTCGTCCATCTGGAACGTGAACTTAGACTTTACTCCACACCAGATGGAAAACAGCCATTTACGGAATGGATCGAAGCTATTCGTGATCCAAAGTCGAAAGATATAATTTTGGCGAGATTGGCGCGATTGCGCACTGGTAATTTTGGAGATGTTAAATCAGTTGGGGGCGGAGTTTCAGAGTTGAGAATTCAGTTTGGCCCTGGATTCCGCGTCTATTTTGCACTTGATGGGTTGAGGGTGGTCATACTGCTTTGTGGAGGCGACAAATCCACGCAACGGCGCGATATAGCAAAGGCAAAAGCGTTCTGGATTCATCTAAAGAGAGAAAAATGAAGGCGAAACTTTATAAGGACTATTTGCTAAAGCACTTGCAGGATCCTGAGCGCGCAGCCGGATATCTGACCGAATGCTACAAATTGGGCGAAGCTGAGTTTCTGATTGCGCTGAGGGACGTTGTAGAGGCGCATGGTGGGATTGGGCAAATATCCAAAGCGGCTCGGCTTAATCGCGAAAACCTTTATCGTTTACTCTCTCACGGCGGCAATCCAACTTTGGCGAGCCTCAACACAATTTTAGCCGTACTGGGGCTGAAGCTTGAATTTGCACCGGACAAAAAAGCCCCTTAACCCAATCTTACCAGGCGCTTAGGCCCGTTCCATGTATTTGCCGGTGCGGGTATCTATCTTGATCCTCTCCCCGGTTTTGATGAACAACGGCGCTTGCACTGTAATGCCGGTTTCAAGCATGACGGCTTTCTGCACGTTGTTGGCTGAGTCGCCGCGAATGCCTTCAGGGGCGTCAGTCACTGTCAAAATTACGCTGGATGGGATTTCGATGGTAACTGCCTTCTCTTCCACAAAAGTGACCGTCACGGATTGATTTTCGACGAGATAGTTTTTCGCGTCACCCACAATCTCAGGCACGATGTTCACCGTCTCGAAGGTCTCCGGATCAGAAAAGACGTAATCTTCCCCGTCTTTGTAGCTGAAATCCATCTTTCGCGTCATCAGCGGCACGACCTCGATCTTTTCGGTCGAGCTAAAGCGTACGTCAGAGGATTTGCCGGTGCGAATGCTGCGAATAGTTGCTTGGACGAAGGCACGGAGGTTTCCCGGCGTGCGATGCTGGCTGTCGAGTACAACTGCAACGTCGCCGTTGTAATTAATCGCCATGCCGCGGCGAATGTCGTTTGCTGTGGCCATAAAATTCTAAATCAAAACACCCGCTGCATTGGATCATCCAATAGAGCGAGCCGGAAAAGATATCGAAACATGCCGTGAATGCAAGCCCGGAATTAAAAGTTTCCGATATCCGATCAAATGCAGTCCGCTGCGGTATTCTCCTTAACTAAACTCCCAAAAGTGCCAATTTACACTGGTGGGTACAATTTTTGCGTTTGACCGCCCTCGGCATACGCGGTTAGGGTGACCCTTCAATTTAAAGCTATGTTTGGAACAATTCGGAAGCATCAGCAATGGCTATGGATTTTCATCGCCACGATCACCATTATCAGTTTCGTCTATTTTTTCTCTCCTGATGCCAAATGGGGCGGCCGCATAAGGTCGAACCAGGGCGATTTCGGCAGCATGAAGGATAAGCCTGTTACGCGTGAACAATGGATGCCCGCCAACAAAGAGACGATGCTCCGCTATTTTTTCCAAGGCAATGGAAAGTGGCCGGAAATGGACGAGAATACCCGCCGGAGTATTGATCGTGACACTCTGATCCGTCTCTTTCTTATAGATAAGCTCAAGGAAATGGACATTCAAGTGAGCGATACGGCCGTCGCGCGTTTAAATAAGGAACGCCTGGGCAGTTATCCGCTTTCGCAGTTCGAAAAGGAGCACTTGGAACGGCAGGCCATATCTCTCGAAGATTATGATCGCTTTCTGCGCCATGAAATTGGCATACAGCAGCTCATGGGCGCTGCCGCTGTCTGCGGTAAACTGGTGAACCCGGCGGAAGCGGAAGACATTTACAAACGCCTGAATCAGGAATACGCGACCGAGTTGGCGGTGTTTGCGGCTTCAAATTACATTAGCAAGGTGCTGGCCACGCCGGAAGCGATTGGCCAATTTTACACGCAGCGCCAATCTTTTTACCGGTTACCCGAACGCCTGGTCGTGAGTTATGTTGAATTTCCGGCCACCAATTACTTCGCGAAGGCGGATGAGCTGATGAACAAGCAATCCACTAATGTCACCGAAATGTTGAACAAACGTTATCTCGGCATGGGCACCAATAAGTTGACTGGTCCCGACGGCAAGGAACTCAACGAGGCTGACACTAAAAAGAAGCTTCGCGAAGAAATCCGGGAAAACACAGCCCTCCAGGAAGCCCGTCGGGCCGCCAGCGAATTCGGAGGCGAGTTGATGGATAAAGTCGGCAATTCACAACCGACCATTCAGCTCTTCGAGAATTTTGCCGCAGCCAAAAGCCTACCAACCAAAACGACTCCGCCCTTTGATCGGGCGCACGGTTTGGAAAATACAAATTTTCCACCTGATTTCGCAACGCGCGCCTTTGCTCTGGGAGTGGCAAATCCGATCGGTTACAGCCCAATTATCGGCGACAATGCTGTGTACGTCATCGGCTTGAAGGAGCGGCAGCCCAGCGTGCCTCAACCGTTCGAGAAGGTTAAAGACAAAGTCACCGAAGATTTTAAACACGAGAAGGCACTCGAAGTGGCCCGCAATTCGGGAACAAATTTTGTCACCACAGCGACGAACAGCCTAGCCCAAAAGAAAAGTTTTGCGGAGATCTGCGCCGCCGCCAAAGTTCCGCATATTAATTTGCCTCCACTGGCCCAGAGCACACCTCCATTCACAAACCTGGAAACTGTGGTAAACATGCAAAACCTAAAGTCGCTCGTGCGCGATGTTCCACCGGGGCAAATGAGTAAGTTTGATCCAACTCCTGAAGGTGGAGTTGTGCTTTATGTCGATAAAAAATTGCCTATGGACGAGGCCAAGTTTAAGAAAGAGTTTCCCGAGTTCCTCGGACGCTTGCGTCTGGAACGGCAAAACGAGGCGTTCAACCAGTGGTTCCGCAAACAAGCCGAGCAGGCGAAGTTGCAGTTGCCGAAGCGCGATGTCCCTTCCTCTGTTTCCGCCGGCGGAACGAGTGGTCGATAGCCAGCCTGGCCGACTAGGACCGCTTTTCGGGCAAAAGAGTCTTTCGTGTGCGCCTGGCTGCGGGCCCGGAAATTTCCCGGATTAAGATAAATTTTTCGCATAACCGTGAGCGAGGTAATAAAGCTTTCAGCACCAGCCACCAAGGATTTCTGGGAAATCCCCGTGCTCTATGAGGACGATTACCTTCTGGCTTTGAATAAACCTCCGCTCCTTTTGACTTCTCCAGACCGTTACGATCCGGAACGCCCAAATCTGATGAAGTTGCTTCACCGCGATCTCGAGCGCCGCGCGCCCTGGGCGGTCGCACGCAATATCGTTTATCTGGCTAACGCGCACCGGCTCGACTTTGAGACCAGCGGCGTCATCCTGCTCGCCAAAACGAAACCGACCCTGGTGGCTCTCGCGGATTTGTTCGGTTCCGAGAAACCGCTCAAAACCTATGTGGCCCTGGTGCAAGGCACTCCCGCCCACGATGAATTCACCATCGACGCCAGGCTCGCCCCACATCCGACTCGCCTCGGCCAGATGCGCGTGGACCCGAAAAACGGCAAGCGTTCCATAACGCAGTTTAGCGTGCGCGAAAAATTTCGTCGTTTCACATTATTGGAATGCCGCCCCTTGACCGGTCGCACGCATCAAATTCGGATTCATCTGAAATATGCTCGGCATCCCATCGTGGGTGATGCCGTTTACGGCGGCAACCATCTGCTCCTTTCAAGCTTAAAGCCGAATTACCAACTCAAACGCGATCATACCGAGCGTCCCTTGCTCGGCACCACCGCGCTGCATGCTGAAAAGTTGGAGATCAAACATCCCGAGACTGGTGCTCAGGTCATCATGCAGGCCGACTGGCCAAAAGACCTGACCGTGGCCGTAAAATATTTACGGCGTTATTCGGCCTGAAACGGCGGGCCTTAATTCTCGCGCACGCGATAGAAGCGTTGCGCGCTTGCCCCCAAGTTGTCCTGGATGGTCATACTCGTAGCGCTTCCTGCCGCGTTCGTGCTCAGCGCGGTCCAATTCGTGTCCGCCAAATCGTTCTTATATTCAACCCGATAAGTGCGCCCAGTCAATGTGCCGAATGAAATTGAGACTGAGTTCGATCCTTGCGTGATGCTGGCCCGAATGGCCGGGAGCACAATGACCTGCAATTGCCTGATGTTAAAGCCAACAGGCGTGGCATTATCTGCCACCTTTACAAAAATCAAATTCGTCCCCAATTGCGCCGAGGTCGGCGTCCAGCCAAAGACCCCCGTGGCTGGATCGATCGCTGCGCCTGGTGGCGGGTTGCCCGGCAGAGAAAAGGTAAGTGTCTGCGGCGGTAAATCAGAATCCGAGGCCACAGCCGTAAATGTCATGTGCGCTTCGGCATGTACTGTCCAGTTAGCCGGGAACGAAAGGCTGGGTGGCGAATTCACTTCGTTTACCGTGACGGTAAACGATTTACTGTCGCTGCGCGGGGGCACGCCGTCATCTGTGACTATCACCGATATGTTATATGTGCCCGGTCCCTGAAGTTCGGTCGGAGTCCAGGAAAACACGCCATTGGTCGGATTAATATTGGCGCCGCTCGGCGCGCCCTGGCCAAGGCTGAAGGTTAGGTTTTGCGGCGGGTTATCCGAGTCTGTGGCTGTGGCCGTAAATGTGAATGTGTTATTCTCATCCACTGCGGCGCCGTTGATCGGTGTCAAGACCGGCGCATTATTCACCTCATTCACTGTGACTTGGAATGAGCGTCCCGTGCTCGCCGGGAATGAGCCGCTGTCGGTCACGCGAATCGTCAACGTATAAATGCCGGGTCCCTGGTCTTCGCTCGGCGTCCAAGTGAACAGCCCGTTCGTCGAGTTCATCGAGGCCCCCGCAGGTGCCCCTGGGTCAAGGCTATAGCTGAGCGTTTGGGCGGGCACGTCGGTATCACTTGCCACGACGCTGAATGACAAAAGCGTTCCTTCATCCACCACTTTGTCATTGATCGCCGCTACGTTTGGCGGCGTGTTCGCGCCCGGAATAAAGTTCGAGGCTCGCGGCGTTATGTTCGTCATGAAGTAAAGCGTCGCGCCGCCGTCCGGAAAACGCCCCTGGCTCACGTCGGTAATTTGCGGACCGAAATTCACGCCGTCAATCAAAGTGCCGTCCGGCGCAAACAGCGCAATGTATTCACCGCTTTTTGAGAGTGAAAAGTTTGCATGGAGGTCCGTGCGGAACGGGCTGTTCTGGCTTGGCGTATTATCCGCCCAAACCAATAGGAACCCGCCCGCTGAAATGCTAGTCCCGGAAGGAATCGCAAACTGCGTCTTGTTCGTGAAAGAATCCGTTAAGTAATACCCAGTAAGGTCCACCGCATTGGTGCCCGGGTTGTACAACTCGAACCAATCTTCGTAATGTCCATCGGCTGGGTCAGCCAGGCTCCCGATGTTGTCCGCCATCCATTCATTGATGCGCACATCGATCGGCGGAAACGACGGGTTATTTGTCCCGGTCGGAGTGACGCTCGCAAAAAGCCGCCGGTCACTGACCGCACCGTCGGGATATGAACCAAAAGATCGCCCGGGTGTCGGCACGTTATAATTCAAGTAATCAATAATGGATGCCATGTTCGTCCCGCGCGACAGCACCACCGAGCCGGTATCCGGCGCAATGCGGAAGCTCGTGTGCAACTCGCCATTGGTCGTTTGGCCCGGTTGCCCATCCAGCCACACAATCATGAATTGTTTTGCCGGCAGCAGCGAGTTCGAAGGAAACGACCATTGCGCCACATTCGTGTAACTATTCGCCAGGAACATTCCGGTCAAATCGACCGTGTTCGTGCCGCCATTATAAATTTCCACCCACGGATCAAATTCGCCGAAGCTGTCTTTAATCGCATTCGTGTTCAGCGCCACATTATTTGGCAGCACTTCATTCAGCCAAATGGTTGGATACGCGGCGATGTTCGTCTTCACCGAGTTGGGCGAGCCCGGTGTGAAGCGCACCGGCGTCTGCCCGGGCCCTTGCCCCGGCGGAAACACATTCACTGCTGAGAAAATGCCACTGCCTGAAGTGCTGCCAGACAATCGCAAAGTGAGAGGCGCTCCGTTACTTCCAGCCAGCACCCAATAGCTTAGAGTGTATGTCCCATTGGTCGTGAGCGCTGGAGTAATATCTTGATATATGGCTGAAGCGCGTGTCGTCCCGCCACTCGTGGCGACCACGTGCAAGCTTGCGTTACCCGAGTGTTTAACCGTGGTGCTGATGGCGCTTGAGGTTAAATTTGCCGAGACGCCCCAAGAACCGGGAAATGCCGATTCAAAATCGCCATTCGCCAGAGTATTTGCTCCGACTTCCGGCACACTCCCGGCCACCAATTTAATGTCGTCTATGTAAACGTCCCCGGGTGTGGTCGGATAAATATAAATTGTTGAAGTCGTGGCTGGTCCGGTTGCGGTCACATACCGCCATTGTGCAGCAGGTGGCGGTGCGTTCGTGGCCAAAGCAGCCCAGTTCGAAACGCGATTGTTATCCTGGCTCGGGTCAATCAACTGTAACGAAGCCCCAAGTCCATTCGCATCCGCCGGCCAGGGCGCCGCGCTGCTATAGCTGACCTGATCGATTATTTGGTCCAGGTCCGGTGTGGCGCCAGGTTTCACTAATGTGAGCGTCTCCCCATCATTTTGCAGATTGCCCGGATACTGATCGAAAGCCACGATTCCCGTGCCGTACACGGAGGCAAAAATTGTTTTATCTTTCACCAGCACGATAAAGCTCCCTGGATTTATGATTGTGCCAAGCGGAAACGTATAGCCAACCCCATCCAGCCGCCATCCAGACATGTCAAAGGCATTCGAGAGAGAGTTGTTATAAATTTCCACATACCCGGCGCTGGCAAACACCGGGTTGTACATAATCTCATTGATGACGATTTTATCCTGCGGCAATTCGTTCGCCCCAGTGTAAGTCACATGGATCGTTTTGTTCACTGCTGAAACCGGCACGCCCTTCGAGTCTATGCCGGTGATGAGCAGGGTATTTGCTCCGCTTACCAGCGGATACCGAATTACCCAATTGCTCAATGAAGTCCATGAAAGCGGATACGCAATGCCGTTGATTAAGATTGTTCGGACTTCCAGTGGAGCAGTGCCAGTTAGTGTGATTAAATTCCGATTCGTCGAAAAATCAGCCCCGCCATTGGAAGTCACGCTGAATGTCGATTGTGCCGCGGCAATCGCGGAAAGCACCACGTTGCGTTTGGCTGCGATAAAATCTTTTATACCCTGAGCGCTTGCTATGCCCGCCCCTGCCGCCACCATCCCGTTATAGCGCGCATC
>DASWRJ010000129.1:0-6611 GCA_036403255.1 Verrucomicrobiia bacterium | reverse complement strand
GACATTTGCATCGTGCCGCTCGCGTAACATGATCCCGACTTTGGCGAGGCGATCCGCGCCCGCAAGATTTTGGATGCGCGCGCTTAGCTCCACATCCCCGCGAATGGGATGGCAGACGTATTGAAAGGTGTCCGAACGGTCTCCAATATCCTGTGCGGCCACGCGTACGGCAAATGTGCCATTCGAGTGACCAGCCAGCCCCGCAGTGCTGAGATCACCTATGCTTAGCGAATGCCAACCGTTGGGCATGGAGCCAAAGTCAGAAGGATCAAGAGGCGCAGACGCAAATGAGGCGTAAAGAAGATTCGTGAGCAAAACTTGCTGCCGCGACGAATCGCTCAGCGCGATTGTGACGCAATTGCTCGATGTAATCGCCATTTCGCCATCATAAATGGCGCCATCGAGTGTCCGGATTTTTCCCGCGTAAACTGAGCTGACAAAAAAAAGCAAGAGGCAGAAGCTGACTAACGAGCGGAATTGCGGACTTCCCCAATTTGCGCAGGGGCCGTTCACTCGAAACTTAAAAAATATTTCGGCCTGCATTCAGAGGGATCAACGCTCAGGCGATTAGACGACAGACAGCCAAACAAAGCCCAGTTTCCTGTTTAACAACATAAAATCAGCCATGCACCGCATATTCAGACGCTGCATGCCCAGGTTTTATTGTCTGTTAATTGTGAGGGGCGGGGCAAGTGTGGAAAGAGGCGCTTTTACGATTAGCGCCTTTTTCATGCCAAAAATGCGAGCTCATGGTTGGATTACGGACTTGGGAGCCATGCATGGACGTTAGTGGAAACGCCTTGGCCAATCGTTTCCTCAAGCTTGTTTGCTGTATTTTAAACTCATTCGTCTTTGCCAATCTGCCCCGCTGCAATTATAAAGACCGGCTGAATGACTGTACCTGCACGAGCCGATGACCCCGTATTGCCGGGTGCCGCTTCCGCCGCACCGCGCAATTTCAAGAAGGTGCTCGCCGCCAACCGCTCGGAAATTGCCATCCGCATTTTTCGCGCCGCCACTGAACTGGGCCTGCGCACGGTTGCCATTTACGCACAGGAGGATCGCTTCGCGATGCATCGTTTTAAGGCCGATGAAGCGTATCTCGTTGGGCATGGGAAAGGTCCAGTCGCTGCTTACCTCGATATCGACAGCATCGTTGCAGTCGCCAAAGAAAGAGGAGTGGACGCCATTCATCCCGGTTACGGTTTCCTGAGTGAGAACGCCCATTTTGCGCGCGCCTGCGCAGCGGCGGGCATTGCGTTTATCGGTCCTCGCCCGGAGTTGCTCGAAATGATGGGTAACAAAACCGCAGCGCGCGAACTCGCCCAAAAAATCGGCGTGCCCACACTCCCGGGCACCGATGAGCCGCTCACGCACCGCGATGATGCTCTTAAAGCCGCCAAATCAATCGGCTTCCCTCTGATCATCAAAGCTGCTTTTGGCGGAGGCGGACGCGGCATGCGCGTGGTCCACAAAGCTGCCGAATTGAGTGGGCTGCTGGATGAAGCTCGCGCCGAGGCCGAACGTGCATTTGGAAATCCCGCTGTCTTTCTCGAAAAATACATTCCTCGCGCCAAGCACATTGAAGTCCAGGTGCTCGGCGATCAACACGGGAATGTCATCCATCTCCACGAGCGCGATTGCTCGGTCCAACGGCGCCACCAAAAAGTGGTTGAAGTCGCCCCGAGCTTTGGCCTGCCCGACAGTGTCATTCACGAACTTTGCGAAGCCGCCGCCCGCATTGCGCGGGAAATTCGTTATGACAATGCCGGCACCATCGAGTTCCTCTACAATCTCGAGACGCATGAGTGGTTCTTCATCGAAATGAACCCACGTATCCAGGTCGAGCATACCGTTACCGAAGTGATCACTGGCCTCGACCTCGTGCGCGCGCAAATGCTTATTGCCGAAGGCCACGAGCTTCACAGCGGGGAAATCGGCATGCCGCTGCAGCATCAGGTGGCCCGCAACGGCTACGCCATCCAATGCCGTGTCACTACCGAAGACCCTGAAAACAGGTTTACACCCGATTACGGCAAGATTCTCGCGTATCGATCACCGGGTGGGTTTGGCATTCGCCTCGATGGCGGGCAGGGCTTTGCTGGCTCGGTCATCACGCCGTTTTACGATTCCATGCTCGTCAAGGTCATTGCCTCGGGCCAGACGTATGGGATTGCTATGGAGCGAACGCACCGCGCCCTGGCCGAGTTTCGCATTCGCGGCGTCAAGACGAACATTCCGTTTCTCGAGAATGTCATCGCCAATCCCATATTCCGGGCCGGCCTGGCGACTACTACGCTCATTGATACAACACCTGAACTTTTTTCCTTCAAGCCACGCCGTGATCGAGCTACCAAGCTGCTCAATTTCCTCGGCAACATTATCGTAAATGGTAATCCCCACGCTAAAGGCTATAAACCGGCCAAGCCGCCCTCCATCGCTGCTCCGCCGGATTGCGATTCTCGTCAGGTGCTGCCGCCGGGTGTACGCGATCTGCTCCTAAAGCTTGGACCTAAAAAATTTGCTGCGTGGACGCTAAGCCAAAAACGTCTCCTCATCACCGACACGACTTTCCGCGATGCGCACCAATCACTGATGGCCACACGTGTCCGCACCTACGACATGCTGGCAGTCGCCAGTTTTATGGCCCGCTGCTTCGGCAATGAACAAAGCGGCCTCTTCTCTCTCGAAATGTGGGGTGGCGCGACGTTCGATACAGCCATGCGGTTCCTCAACGAGGACCCGTGGGAACGGCTGCGCCAGCTTCGCGAGCGCATTCCGAACATCTGTTTTCAAATGCTGTTCCGCGGCTCGAACGCGGTTGGATATTCCAATTACCCGGACAATGTTGTGGCGGGATTCGTGAAGCATGCCGCCGCCTCGGGCATGGATATTTTTCGTATTTTCGATTCGCTCAATTACCTCCCAAACCTGCGTGTCGCGATGGAAGCCGTCCAAAACACTCATGCCATCTGTGAAGCGGCTGTGTGTTACACGGGAGATATTCTCGATCCCAAGCGTGACAAATTCTCACTCAAATATTACGTGAAGCTGGCCAGAGAACTCGAGAAAATGGGCGCGCATTTTCTGGCCATAAAGGACATGGCAGGCGTCTGTCGTCCTTTTGCCGCCAAGAAGCTCGTCAAAGCGCTAAAAGAAGCTGTTGGCATTCCCATCCATTTCCACACGCATGATAGCGCCGGCGTGCAATCGGCTGCCATTCTCGAAGCTAGCGACGCTGGTGTGGATGTTGTGGATCTGGCCATCGCCTCAATGTCAGGCTCAACCAGTCAGCCTAATCTCAATTCCACTGTCGCGGCCCTCCAACACACCACCCGTGATACCAAGCTGGATTTGGAAGCTCTTAATCAGGTCAGCGATTACTGGGAAAAGGTGCGCGAATATTACGTACCCTTCGATACTGCTCCGAAGACCGGCAGCGCGGAAGTTTACCTCCACGAAATGCCCGGAGGGCAATATACAAATTTAAAGGAACAGGCGGCCTCGATGGGGGTGTCTCATAAATGGCCGGAAATTGCGCGCATCTACGCCGAGGTCAATCAACTGTTCGGAGACATTGTGAAAGTCACGCCCTCCAGCAAAGTCGTGGGTGATATGGCTCTGTTCCTTTTCACCCGCGGCATTAAACCTGCCGATGTAGTGAACCTCGAACCGGGTAGCGTCGGTTTTCCAGAAAGTGTGATTGATATGCTCTCGGGCGGACTAGGCTGGCCCGAAGGCGGTTTTCCCGAACCAGTTTGGCACGTGATTCTGGGCGAGAAGCGCTTCAAAGTGGCCAAAGCCGCCTACAAAAAGGGTATTTCGGCAGCGATAGCCGCTCCCGTTAATCTCAAAAAACTTCGCGAAGAATTGACTGATAAACTGAAACGCGAAGCGACCGATGACGATCTTTATTCACACCTGATGTATCCACAGGTGTTCGCCGAGTTTGCGCGGCACCAGCGTGAATTCAGCGATGTCTCAGTTCTGCCAACCCCTCCATTTTTTTACGGACTAAATCTCGGCGACGAAGTGAGTGTTGCTATCGAAGAGGGAAAAACTCTTTTTATAAAGCTGATTAATGTCAGCGCTCCAGATAAGGACGGGCGGCGTACCATCACTTATGAGTTAAACGGCATGACACGCGAGACATCAATTGCTGATAAACGCGTAGCGCCTACAACCAAAACCCGGCCCAAGGCTGATCTAACTGATCCGCTGCAGATAGGCGCGCCTATTCCCGGGTTGATCGCGAGCATCGCGGTCAGTGTCGGTCAGAAAGTGGCCAAAGGCGACAAACTCCTCATGATGGAAGCCATGAAAATGCAGACAACAGTCTATGCTGCGGCGGATGGGGTCGTTCACGAATTAAACGTGCATGTTGGTGACACCGTCGAGAGCAAGGACCTGCTGATACGCCTGCGCGTGTAGGTGCCCTACGGATGGAAGACGCGGATTGCAAAAAATCTCCGAATCCGCTATTTTAAGGCCGTGCTCGCTCAAGTCCAACATCGCTTCACTGTCGCAGATTACTACCGAATGGTTGAAACCGGCGTGCTCAAGCCCGACGCCCGAATCGAGTTGTTGGATGGAAAGATCATCGATATGTCACCTATCGGACCATTTCATGGGGGATCGCTGAAGAAACTGAACCAATCCTTTACACAGCTTTCGAAAGGCCGCTGGTTGGTCTCAATTCAAGATCCTCTGCGATTGGATGACTATTCCGAACCAGAACCCGACCTCATGCTCCTGAAGCCAAAGGCGGATTTTTATTCCAAGCGCCATCCAGGTCCTGAAGATGTATTCCTCTTGATCGAGATAGCTGATACTTCATTGGATTTTGATCGGATCGAAAAACTTCCAGCTTATGGCCGCGCCGGAATTCCTGAAGTTTGGATCCTAAATCTCTCCGAGAAAATTTTGGAGATTTATTGCGAACCGCACTTCAATGGCTATGCTTCCAAAGCCATATTGCAGCCTCAGGACAGCGCAGCGCCACAGGCATTTTCAGATGCTCAGTTAAATGTGGCTGCCATTTTGAACCTGACGGACTGATCGCAAGTAGATTGTTTCGCAAAGGTATTTGACTCGGATTCTCAGCTCACTTTGCTCCATAGTTTTCGATACGCCCCCACGAATTGTGCATAAGTGTCGGTTGTGGTTTCCAGCAACCGCTGCAAATACTCACGTTTTCGGGTGTCACCTAAACAATTCGTGTCCCACAACAACAAAGGCAGAGCTCGGAGGATTCGTTCGCGCGGATGTTTAAAACACATTGGAAAACCGCACGAGGGTCCGAACACGGCTGCATTTACCAGCACATTCCGCCATGGTTTCGTTTGCGGGCATTTGTTGTCCGGATGAAATGCATAATTCTCCGCCGAGTCGAAGCCTGTCTTCAATCGCGTGCTCTCAAGCCAAAGCCATACTTCGAGGGCAGTTTTACCTACGCGCTCATGCTCTTCTTCAAGCTCTTTGCGATTAGCAACCGATTTGGACGGGTGCAATTTAAATTCCACTCCCATGGCGTGATCACGCAGAACTTGTTCAAAGCAGCCACCTTCGAGCTTTAATTGCCGCAGTCGTTCGTCACGTTCGATGCAACTCCAATGATACTGCCCGAATAACGTGAGCACCGCATCGCCGAAAGCGAGTCTGGCTTTGGCAATATTGCGAGCCACAAAATCCGCATCGTCCTGCGTGAACTCTGTCTTGTGCAACCGTTCCTTCGCGAAGAGCAGGCCCGTGCACCGGTTCATCAGCAGGCGAGTCGCCTCTGACAATCCAATATTTGCTGCTTCGGCGTGATGTTCGCAGCCAGCCAATAAATGTTCTCCGCCGGATAGCCAGCGATGGCCCATGATCAAATCGTAATAGAACATGCTCACGGGTGCGCGACGCAGTTCGGCACGGGAAGTGATTTTAAATTCAACTTCAATGCCGGCTTCACCAGAAATCTCCTCGCCAAAATGGCGCAGTGCAGGCCCGTGCAATCGCCGATTCACCAGCGCTGGGCCACGCATCAAGATGTAAAACTCAATATCGTTGTAAGGGCGTTCTCCTTCTTTTGTCTTGAGCACACCCCCTTCGCCCCGGCCATAACCGCCACCCAACATTATTCCTTCGATGTGGCTGGGCGATATGATTTCGCGCAAGCCGGCCAGTACTTTGGCCAGCAGCCGAGCTAATTCTGATTCCAGTGCCTCATCGCCATCGACCGTAAATCGGCGCTCGCTCGCAATGCTCTGCATTTTCCAAATTGCATGCACCATCCCAGGCGGCTCGAGTACTTTTTCTGCAATCATTTCGACACCTCGCTGCGAAAATGCACCCAGCCGTCTTCAAAACCGGCCAGCCGCCCGCGCCGTTGTTGCCATCGAATTCGCGCTGCATGCGGCAGCTCGGATAGCTGGCCCGTGCGCCAGCAAAATTGCGCGTCCCGCCGTAAGTCATTCATCCATCCCAGCGCAACCGTCTTCACCCAATTTACCTCTAAGCGCCGACCCGGCCAGATTGCCGCCAGGGCGCGCCCCTCGCCAAAGCTGCGTTTCCAGGACTGCTCGGGCGTGTAGTTATGCGAGTGCATCACGACTGATTCCGGACAATAC
>DASWRJ010000128.1:0-2838 GCA_036403255.1 Verrucomicrobiia bacterium | reverse complement strand
GCGTTACGGCGAGCGTTGGGCGCGGCATTGGCTCGACATCGCCCGCTTTGGCGAAAGCCACGGCTTCGAGTATGACAAAATCCGCGAGCACGCCTGGCCGTATCGCGATTACGTGATTCAAAGCTTCAACCAGGACAAGCCCTACTTTCAATTTGTTCGCGAACAAATTGCGGGCGATGTTTTGGAACCAATCACCAGCAGCGGCATCGTTGCCACTGAATTTCTCGTCTGCGCGCCCTGGGACGAAGCGGGCAATAGCCAGGTCAGCAAACTCATGAAAGCGCGCATCCGCGAGGAAGAAATCGAGGACATGATTTCCGTGGTCGGGCAAACCTTCCTTGGTTTGACCGTGCAATGCGCGCGCTGTCACGATCACAAGTTCGATCCCATTACCCAGCGCGATTATTACAGCCTCAAAGCCGTGCTCGCTGGTGTCAGGCCCGGCAATCGCTCGCGCCTCTCGCAATCCGAAACGAAACAAAGGCAAGACGAAGTCGCGGCCGTGCAACGTGAAATTGAGCAGATCGACCGCGAAAAAATCTCTCTTGAAGGCGTTGCTCGCAAACGATTGCAGGCCCAGGCCGCAAATTTGCAAAACTCCCATGCCGAAAAAAAATTTAAGGCCGCCAGGATGCCATTGCTCAGTTGGGATTTTCAGGCCGGGGTCAAAGACCTCGAGCTAAAGGGCGGCGCGACGATCGCCAATGGCCGGTTGCTCCTGGACGGCAAGTCAGGCTACGCCGAGTCCGCTCCGCTGCCTGCCGAGTTGCGTGAAAAAACTTTGGAGGCCTGGGTCACGCTCGGCGCCCTGGAGCAAAGTGGTGGCGCTGTGCTCAGCCTTGAAGCAGGTGCGAATGGCGGCATATTCGATGCGATAGTCTTCGGCGAACGCGAGCCGCGCCACTGGATGGCGGGCAGTGAATTTTTCCATCGCACGCGCGAGCTTCACAAACCTGCCGCGAGCGTTGCCAACAACAGCGAAGCGCAATCAATTCCGCCAGAAAATGCCGCACCCGATGAACTAATCCATGTCGCCGTGGTCTATGCCAAAGATAACAGCGTGACCTTTTATAGAAATGGCCACTTGCTCGCCGAGCCATACGTTCCCACCGGAGATCAAGCCGAACTGCAAACCTTCCCGGCCAGTCGGACGCGCCTGCTTTTTGGCTTGCGCCATCATGGAGCCAAAAATGGATTTCTGCGTGGCGCCATCGCCTTGGCCAATTTATACGACCGCGCCCTGACTAAAGATGAAATCAGCGCCTCATTTCAAAGCGGCCCGCGCGTGCTCACACCGGAGACACTTTTAGCCGCCTTAACGCCCCAAGAAGCGCTCGACTACGAGCAAAATCGCGAGCGCATGACGGCCGCGAGCAAGCGGCTCTATACTCTGACCAATAACGCGCCTCTCGTATATGCCGCGAATCCGGTGCAGCCAGAGGCGACTTTCGTATTACGCCGGGGTGAGGTCGATAAACCGCGCGAGGAAGTCACTGCTGCCCCGCTTTCCTGCCTGCGCGGTTTGCCGTCCGACTTCAATTTGGCGACGAATGCGCCTGAAGCGGAGCGCCGTCTGAAATTCGCCGCGTGGATCAGCGAACCGCGCAATCCGATAACTGCGCGGGTGATCGTGAATCGCCTCTGGCAATATCATTTTGGGCGAGGGATCGTCGGCACTCCGAACGATTTTGGCGCAAACGGTGAGCTCCCGAGCAATCCTGAGTTGCTCGATTGGCTCGCCTCAGAATTTCTCGCGCACGGCTCGAGTTTGAAAGAAATGCACCGTTTGATTCTGTTGTCGAATACCTATCAGCAGGACGGTCGCGCATTGGCCGGGACGAGCAGCACTGCGGCTCAGGCCGAGAAGATCGATGCTGATAATCGCATGCTTTGGCACTTTCCCATTCAACGCATGGAAGGCGAGGTCGCCCGTGACTCGATGCTCTGGCTGAGCGGCAACTTGAACACGGAGATGGGTGGTCCAGGTTTCCGCCCGTTTACAATATTCATTAACAATTCCCATTTCTATAATCTCACCAATCGCTGGGAACCCGCTTACAATCGGCGCACCATTTATCGCATCAACGTGCAGTCCGCGCGCGACCCGCTCCTGGACTCGCTCGACTGTCCCGATCCCTCGACCAAAACGCCGGCCCGGGCAATCACGACAACGCCCATCCAATCGCTCGGGCTCATGAACAACGAATTCGTGCTCCGGCAAGCAGCTGACTTTGCAACGCGGCTCAAGATGGAATCTGGCCCTCGCTTGCGGGAGCAAATTGCGCATGCTTACTGGCTCGCCTTTGCGCGCCAGCCCAGCGGTGCTGAACTGAAACGGGCCGAACGCTTCGCCAACGAAAATGGAGTCTATAGCTTTTGTTGGGTGCTGGTGAATTCCAGTGAATTTCTCTACATCAAATGATATGGCCATGAACACCGCGACTCCATTCTCCTCAGGCAGCGATGTTTCGCCAGTTTCACGCCGTCATTTCCTCTGGCAGGCAGCCAGCGGCATGAGCGGCATCGCACTGGCCTGGCTGATGCAGCAGGAGAATGCATTCGCAGCGGCTTCGCTTCCCGATTCTCCGTATGCGCCCCGGCCACCGCATTTCACCGCTCGCGCCAAGCGTGTCATTCACATTTATGCCTGCGGTGGCGTCAGCCATGTGGACACATTCGATCACAAACCTGACTTGGTGAAATTCCACGGGCAGGAGCTGACCAATAAGGGCAAGATCGATACCTTCTTCGGGCGTCCTGGACGTCTGCTCAAAAGCCCGTTCCCGTTCAAGCAATATGGCAAGAGCGGCATGTGGGTGAGCGATTTGTTTCCTAATC
>DASWRJ010000127.1:0-6784 GCA_036403255.1 Verrucomicrobiia bacterium | reverse complement strand
CTACTCGACCAATCTGGTCAAATGCGTTCACATCTGCGAAGCCGCCGATTTTGTGCGACCCCGGCAGATAAATGAGCAGCCCTGGGTTATTCTCCACGAACTTTCGCATGCTTATCATGATCAAGTCCTCGGATTCGATGACCCCGGGGTGCTGCGCGTGTTTAAAAGTTACAAAACCAGCGGCCACGGCGAAAAGACGCTGCTCTACAATGGCAAACGCGTACGGCATTATGCTCTGACCGATCACAAGGAATTCTTTGCTGAGATGTCCGAAGCTTATTTTGGTTCGAACGACTTTTTTCCGTTCAATCGCGCGGAACTTATTGAGGCGGAGCCGGAGATTTATGAATTGATGAGGAACGTGTGGGGGCCGCTGCAGAAGTAGTTTGTTGATGTTGCCGCATAAAGGCAATTTGCCCATGGGGGACGCAATTAAACTTGCAAATTTGGGCATGTGGGAGAAGTTGAGTCTTAATTAGCCTATGAAAAGACTGCTCTTATTTTCTATTGTCGTCCTCAGCTTCAGTTTCGGATCTGTGTTTGCGGACAACTCAGTGCTCGTCCCAGGCAAAGCACGCGACCTGAAGAAGAAGTTGGAGGGCCAGCAGGCCGAAGGCGCTAAAACTAACGCTCCCGCGCAACCCAAACCAGGGCAAGTTCAGAAGTGAAAGATTGACTTGCGGCGTGATTAAAGTTGCCGTTGTTGATATTTCTAGCTCGCAAAGTTATACCTTCTGATTATGTCCGAACACAAAGCCACTATTCATTGGCAGCGCACCAGCCCTGACTTCCTCAAAGGCAAATACTCGCGCGAACACACCTGGACCTTTGATGGCGGTGTCACAATGGCTGCTTCGCCCTCACCCTCGGTTGTTCCAGTGCCTTACTCCAATCCGGCTCTTGTGGATCCAGAGGAAGCATTTGTCGCTTCGATTTCAAGTTGTCATATGCTGACCTTTCTCTACGTAGCGTCAAAACAAGGCTTTCAAGTGGACAGCTACAAAGATCAGGCAATCGGAAACATGACGAAAGGTGAGAAAGGCGTGCCATGGATTAGCCTGGTGACACTTCATCCTGAGATCAAATACGGTGACCTAAAAATTCCCAATCCCGCCGAAGAACAACACCTGCATCATCTGGCGCATGAGCAATGTTTTATCGCGAACTCGGTTAAAACCCAAATCCTGGTAAAGGCGCATGGGGCTGCGTAAGCCTGCAGAGGCCTGATTTCCACCTCATCGATGAAGCCTCAGCGCATTGTCTCTCTCCTCCCGAGTGCCACCGAGATCGTCTGCGCGCTCGGCGGGTTGGCTCAGTTGGTTGGGCGATCGCATGAGTGTAACTTTCCGCCGGAAGTCCTTCCGCTGCCCAGTTGCACCAAGTCCAGGATCAATGGGATTGCCAGCAGCGCGGAGATTAATGAGGAAGTTACGGCTAAGCGCGGAATGGGCGATCTCTACGAACTCGATGTCTCGCAATTGCACGCGCTCCAGCCTGATCTGATCGTGACGCAGGGCCAATGTGAAGTCTGCGCTATAAGCGAGGCAACCGTTCAGAAGGTATTACGTGATTGGCCTGGGCACCCCCCAAAAGTGGTTTCGCTCGCACCGAAGCGGCTCTCTGAAGTTTGGGATAGCTTTGGCCAAGTTGGCCGCGCCGTGGAATTATCCGATGATGGACGTGAAGTCATCAAATCGCTCAAGATGCGAGTCGTCACGATCATCGAACGCGCATGCGTAATTAAAAACCGGCCGCGTGTCGCATGTTTGGAATGGCTGGATCCCCTGATGGCTGCAGGCAACTGGGTACCCGAAATGGTGGATTTGGCAGGTGGAAAGAATTTGTTCGGCATCGCAGGGGAGCATTCGCCGTGGATGACTTGGCAGGATTTGGCAGCCCAGAATCCCGAATTGATCGTGCTCATGCCCTGTGGTTTTGATTTGGGCAAGACAATTTGCGAAGCTGACGCGCTAAAGAGAAATCCGTCCTGGTCCAAATTAAATGCGGTCAAACGTGGTGAAGTGTACGCGGTCGATGGCAGCCATTATTTTAATCGCCCGGGCCCGCGTTTAGTTGATTCGATCGAGATCTTAACTGAAATTTTGCACCCGAAATTATTTGGCCAAAAAAATCAGGGCAAGGCGTGGAAGCGGCGGGGGTGATATTTTGTTTCGAATAGCACATCCTGGCTCGAATTTTCTCTGGGCACAGGAGTCTAATTTGCTCGAACCATCTGCTTTTTATGAACACCGGATTCAGGTCGCTTATTGTTGCATTTTGCGCCACAGTTTTCATTGGAATGGCGCACACGTCCTTTTCGGCCGATGCACCCGAGCCGGGGCTCCTGCGCGCCGGGATGATCGGGTTGGACACTTCTCATGTGCCGGCATTCGCAAAAATCTTCAACAAACCGGGAACATCTGGGGACCTTGCAGGCATTAAAATAGTTGCCGGTTATCCTGGTGGCACTGAGCTGCCCGCCAGCCGAGATCGTGTCGGTAAATTTACGGAAGACCTTCGCAAAATGGGAATCGAAATTGTGGATACCATTCCAAAATTGCTTGAGAAAGTTGATGTGGTGCTGCTTGAAAGCGTCGATGGACGCATCCATTTGCAGGAAGCAAAGCCAGTTATCAAGGCGGGCAAGCCTTTGTTCATTGATAAGCCGCTTGCGGGATCATTGGCCGATGCCATTGCCATTTTGGATTACGCCAGAGAACAGAGCGTGCCCTGCTTTTCCAGTTCTTCGGTTCGGTTTAGCCCTGGCATTCAGCAACTATTGACCAACAAACAAATGGGGGCGATTGCCGGTGCAGAAACCTGGGGGGCGTGCTCATATCAAGAGGGCATACCCGACATGTTTTTCTATGGCATACATGGCATTGAGCCGCTTTATGCGCTCATGGGGACTGGTTGCGAAAAAGTCACCCGCATCCAAACTCCCGACACCGATTTTGTTTCGGGTGTCTGGAAAGATGGCCGCGTGGGCACCTATCGCGGCATTCGGAAGAATAAAGCTGATTTCGGTGCGACTGCCTTCGGCAGCAAAGCAATTCTGCACTCCGAGAAGGAAGACGGCTATGAAGAGCTTTGCCGGGAAATTGGCAAATTTTTTAAAACCAAAAAATCACCAGTTTCGGCTGACGAAAGCATTGAAATCTTTGCTTTTATGGAAGCCGCTGATGAAAGCAAGCGGCACGGAGGAGCGCCGGTGTCCATCGCGAGTGTCATTGAGAAGGCCAGAGCAACTTTGGCAGGGCGTTGACTTCAATAGTTCCAAAATATTTACCGCAAGTAGGTCATCCAATAACCCAAATCAAAATTTATGGCACGAATAAACCGACGCCGGTTCCTTGAGGATTCCATTCTCGCCACCGCTGCCGCGGCAGCGGCTGCTTCTCCAGTTTCACTTTTTGCGGAGGAGACGCCGAGCCGTAGCGTGAATGATAAAATTCATGTCGCCATCATCGGCTGCGGAACCCGCGGGAAGCAACACGCCCATGAATTGGCGCGGCTGAGCGATTGTGAGATTGCGTGGATCTGCGATCCAGACAAGGAGCGCACGGAGGAACTGGCTGCTGAAATTGTGGCGCAAAAACGTGCCAAACCTAAAGAAGCCCAGGATTTGCGGAACGTGCTCGACGACAAATCCGTGGATGCCGTATTCATCGCCACGCCAAACCATTGGCACGCGCTTGCAGCAATTTGGGCCATGCAAGCGGGCAAGGACGTTTATGTCGAGAAACCCGTCAGCCATAACATAAGTGAAGGCCGGCGCATCGTCGAGACCGCCCGGAAACTGAATCGGATTTGCCAGGGTGGAACACAGAATCGGTCGAACGGGGCACTCGCTGAAGCTATTAAATACATGCACGATGGAAAACTCGGCGTGGTCAAACTCGCGCGGAGTATCGTTTATGGGCGACGTGGTTCCATCGGTGGTCCAGGCAAATTTTCGGTACCCGCGAGCGTCGATTATAATTTATGGGCTGGCCCGGCGCCCATGACGGCACTGACTCGTCCAAAATTTCATTACGACTGGCACTGGTTCTGGAACACCGGCAACGGCGAGCTGGGCAACAACAACATTCATTCCATCGACATCTGCCGCTGGGGGCTCGGTGTCACCGGCCTGGGTCGGTCCGTTCTTAGCTACGGAGGAAGGTTAGGCTATTCCGATGCCGCAGAAACGCCAAATACGCAAGTTTGCATTTACGATTTTGGAGGCAAAACAATCGTCACCGAAACCCGCGGTTTAAAAACGGAACCTTTCAACACGCTATTCAAGAATGGCTGGATTTTTTATGGGACCGAAGGAATCATCGCCGACAATTCACTTTTCGATCTCGACGGCAAACTCGTCCGCACCTTTGAAGGGAAAACTGTCAGCCACTTCGCCAACTTTTTGAAAGCGGTGCGCAGCCGCAAAGTGAGCGATCTGAACGCCTATGTCCTGGAGACGCATCAATCGACCGCACTCTGTCATGCAGGAAATATCTCCTTTCGCCTGGGCTCGGCGGCATCTCTTACGGAAATCAATAAACGTTTAACTCAGCTCAAGGTGAACGACAACGTCCTCGAAACATTCGAACGCACGCGCAAGCATCTCGCCGAGAACGATGTCGATGTGGCGAGAGCAAAATTGATATTAGGTGACCTGTTGCGCATCGAAGGCGACGAAGAAAAATTTCATAGTAACTCGAAAGCCAACAACTTACTTACTCGCGAATATAGGAAGCCCTTCATCGTACCTGCGCGGGTGTAAAACTACGTAGGGCGTCAAAAGACAGGCGCTTCACCCCTGAATTCCCGCGCTTCACCCTTGGTCTACATCAAACTTCGGCAAATGGTTTGGCGCAAATACCAATTTTGTGCTTTAATAGGATGCTTTCCGCGAATCATTTATGAAGTTGAAGTTTTTGGTTTTGCTTACATTGATGGTCCTTTTGAGAGCAGCAGATATGTTTGCTGCTACACAAAGTATTGCTCGCATTTGGGACGAACAGATTCTTTCCTCGATCCGCATCGATAAGCCGCACCCTCCCGTCCATGCGCGGAATTTGTTCAGCCTCTCCGCTGTCATGTACGACGCCTGGGCTGCTTACGATTCCAACTCCGTCGGCTTCATCTATCATACGAAGCACACTGCGGCCGATATCGCGGCTGCGCGCCGCGAGGCCATTAGCTATGCCGCCTATCGCATGCTGGCTGAACGTTTCGCGCTTTCCAAAAGCGCTAGCAATACGCTTTTCGCTCTTAACGCCCGCATGAACACCTTGGGATATCCTACGAACAATACTTCTCTTGATACCTCGACACCGGCCGGTGTCGGTAACTCCGTGTACCTGGCCGTTTCAGCGTGGTTTATAAACGACGGCTCATTGCAGTCTCGCGCTTATGCCGATTTTCCACCCAACCAGGGAGGCTATGCGCCCATTAATCCTCCGCTGGTTACTGGATTGCCTGGTACTTTTCCTGCCGATGTAAGCCGCTGGCAGCCGCTCGCCATTACGAACGCGTTTGACCAAAACGGTCTGGCAAACTCAAATGTGGTCCAAACCTTTCTTGGCTCGCAATGGCTTTGGGTGCGTCCTTTCGCGTTGATGCGAAGCGACACAAACCTTCCATTTATTGATCCAGGTCCTCCGCCTCTCCTGGGTAATGATTCCGACGCTGCTTTTCGCAGCAACATTGTCGCTTGCATCCTCGCCAGCAGCCAGTTGTCGCCGGATGATGGAGTCATAATAGATGCGTCACCCGCCAGCGTGGGAAATAACAGTCTGAATGCCATCGACGGCTCTGGCTACTCTCTTAATCCCATTACTGGCCAGCCTTATCAAACGAATCTGGTTAAGCGCGGTGATTGGACTCGCGTCATGGCCGAGTTCTGGGCAGACGGCCCCAACTCAGAAACGCCACCCGGCCACTGGAATGTTATCGCCAATGCTGTTGCCGATAGTCCGCTCACCATCAAACGCATCGGGGGGATTGGCCCCGTCGTGGACGATTTGGAATGGGACGTGAAGGTTTATTTTGCGTTGAATGCCTCGGTCCATGACGCCGCCTGCGCGGCTTGGGGTTTGAAAAGATATTATGACGCTTGGCGCCCAATTTCCGCCATTCGCTATATGGGCGAACTGGGCCAGTCCAGCGATCCGGAATTGCCGGCGTACAATGAAAATGGCTTGCCACTGATTACGAATTTGATCGAACTTGTTACGCAGGATTCCGCCGCTTCAGGAGGCCGGCATCAGGGGTTAACTCCAAACACAATTGCCATCCACACCTGGCCCGGGGTACCTGCGGATCCCACGAATCAGCATAGTAGCGTGCAATGGATTTTTGCCGCTAATTGGATGCCCTACCAAAAGGCAAGCTTCGTCACCCCGGCATTCCCGGGGTATATTTCAGGCCACAGCACGTTCAGCCGGGCTGCCGCTGAAGTATTGACTGCCATCACAGGTTCCCCGTTTTATCCAGGTGGTCTCGGAACTTTCACCGCGGTTTCAAATTCGTTTCTCACCTTTGAACAAGGACCCAGTCAGACGATCCAATTACAATGGGCTACCTATGACGACGCTGCGGATTTGGCCGGGCTTTCCCGCATTTGGGGAGGCATCCATCCGCCAATCGATAATATCGTTGGGCGTAAAGTTGGCTCGCAAGTCGGGCTTAGTACCTGGGCCCTGGCTCGGAAGTATTTCGATGGCAGCATCACGAATTTTGTCCCGACCCTTGCCATTCAAAAAGATGACAACGCTTGTGATCTGATTTACAGCGCCGT
>DASWRJ010000126.1:0-2238 GCA_036403255.1 Verrucomicrobiia bacterium | reverse complement strand
CCGCCATTTTGTAGATTTATGCAGACCAAACCGCAAAATTACCGAATGAAAGCCGTTTGTTAAGCAGCCAATGCCACTTTGCCCGCAGCGATGTCGGCAAATGAGCAGACTTGGATATCCGATGAAGCGGCTAGGTAATCTGCCACCTGATGGAGGACAGAGATAAATGGTTCGTCGGGTTTGTTGTTCCGGAAATATTCCCACCAGTGTGTTACAAGAACGGTTAGGGAGTTGGATTCGACGGTTTGGCGGATACGTTGGAACATTTGGTCACGGGAGCGATGGCATGAAAGCAGGCAGCCGGGATGGCTAAGGAGAAAGGTTTTATGTGTGCGCAAATGTGGTTTTTTGGTGAACTTCGCCAAAGCATATTTGGGCCAGAGAGAAGGTGGCAAACGGCGGAGCTCGAACCAGCCGGTGGAGATGACGCGAAAGCGCCTCAGGAGTTCACGATAGCTGGCGCGGGAGATTTTGTCGTATGGCGCAACAAAGGTTTCAGATCCAGCAAAGCCGGCAGCGTTGAGGCAGCGAGTTCCTTCATCCAACTTGCGCACAATGATGGTGGGGTCCTGAAGATCGAATTCAAAGTACTCGTGATGGCACCCGTGGTGGGCAATGTGGATATTGGGATTGCCCAGGATGTATTTGGTTAAGCTGCGATTGGTGCCGATCGGCAGGATTTGGCCAGCGCCTGCCGTGTCGCCGAGCAAGAATCCTTCGGGAGTGCCATCCGGCATTTTGACAGCGGTGGAGACCGCCGGAATGACTGCGAGATTGATCGGAAGGTTGCGCTTGAAAAACGGGCGATAGAGCCGTTCGAGGCATTCGACCGGGGTTAAAGCGTTTGTATCATCATCACGCAGCACGACGTAGCGCATGTTTCTCCTCGATTAATTCGTCATAAAGTTTTTTGATGCGGCCGGCCAGAACATTGGTGTCGTATTCAGTGGAGACGAGCTTGTGACCGGCTTCAGCCAATTGCTGGCGGAACTCAGGGCGTGTGAGCGCCTCATCGAGCGCTTCGTGAAAGGTATGGGGTTGATCGAGATCAAAAAGCCAACCATTGGTGCGATGTTGAATCAAGGCACTTGCACCTGAAGTGCGGCTGGAGAGCACGGACGTGCGCGCAGCCCAGGCCTCGAGCAGGACTAAACCAAACGTTTCCGAAATGGACGGAAGCAAGACCAGGGTTGCCGCTTGCAACAGACCAAGGAGACGTGGGTCATCGGGCGGCAAACCGCCGGTGAGCAGCACTCGATTGCGCAAATCGAGCTCGTCAATGGTTCGTTCAATGCCCTTTCCATAAGGCGCATCGGTACATGCCCCTACAAAAACGAGCCTGGCGTCGGGATGCTTAGCAAAGGTTTGCGGAGCTTGTTGAAGGAGCCAATTTTGATTTTTAATCGGATCAATGCGGCCGAGCGAGAGCAGGATTTGCTTGTCGCGCAACTCAGGGAATGCATCGAAGGCGGCTGAGCGATGATCTGGTTTATATTGGATGAGCGGCACACCATGCGGCTGAATTTGGATCCTGCGATCCGGATATTTTTCATGCAGCAATGCAGCCTCGCGAGGATTTACGGTGATGATAGCGTCGGCTTCAGCGAGGACCCTGCGAGAGCGAAAGAGCAGTCCGAAGATTTTGCCCCATTCCAAGCCTTTGGTTTGCGGATTAGCGAAGCCGTTGCGGACGGCCTCAGGCAAATCGAGCACGCCCCCGTGAATGCTTACCACAGACGGAATTCCGCGGTTGCGAGCATAACTGGAAGCAATTCCTCCCAAACGGCCGAGAGCGTGAGTATGGATCAAGTCCACGTGCTCTTCGCGGCGAAGTTTTGCAAACAGGTCGAAGGACATGAGATTTCCGCCCACTGCAATCAATTGCTGACGTTGGGATTCAGGCATACCCCAGTACGGAACGCAGGCATGGAACGGCTTGAGAGAATAGCCGGCGGCGAGGAGCGGGTCGCGAGAGAAGTGATTATTGGTGGCAGGGTAATATATTATCGGGTCCACGCCGCGCGGGCGCAGACCTTCCAGCAAGCGGAGCAGGGCAGTTTCTGTGCCGCCCCATTCATCAGGATTATATTTTCTGAGCAGGTGAACAACGCGCATAACACATACTCACGTGGCATACTGAGGTCGGGAAATTCGGATTGAAGGAGCGTGCTCGATAGTTCTTGGATTAGGGAGCGTCCGGGCTGTTTTCTTCAGGTGAACCAGGGCGGCCAGCGTTCC
>DASWRJ010000125.1:0-3041 GCA_036403255.1 Verrucomicrobiia bacterium | reverse complement strand
CCAGGCAAATGGCTCATGCCAAAAGCGAAGCGGCAGGCCAGGAGCATCCGGATATCGAAATCAAATCCGCCGATGTCGCTCGGCTCTCCGCTTTCGTGCCGGGGCACAGCACTTACTTTGGAATTTATTTCACCCTGACTGCGTTGCACGGCTTGCACGTTCTCGGTGGCGCCATTGTTATCTTTTACATCTGGGGGCCAGGCGCGGGCCTTTGGCGCCGGGATCCAGAGCGTTACATCAATCGCGTCGAGGTCTCCGGCCTTTTCTGGCACTTTGTCGATTTGGTCTGGATTTTCCTCTTCCCAGTCCTTTACCTGCTCTAAACTATGAACGAAACCACTCATACAGCTCATGCCCCGGCTGGTGCGCGCGCTCCCATTAGTGCCCACGACGCGGAGCACATTTCCAAGCACGTCAAAACTTATGTGCTCGTATTTGTCGCGCTTTTGGTTGGCACTATCGTGACCGTTGGCTTGAATTATCTCCATTTCGAAAGTATTGCCCTGACAGTTTCCATCGCTCTGTTTGTGGCGACCGTCAAAGGCTTTCTCGTGGCTGGTTTTTTCATGCATTTAATTTCTGAAAAGAAGGCCGTTTACGCCATTCTGATCGCCACCGTATTTTTCTTTGCCGGAATGATGTATCTTACCGTCTGGTCGAGGGACCAAATGCCGGAGGGCACCACCTATTTTGGGCAAACGCGTGGCGGGAGTTCCTCGCAAACAACGAAGCATTGATTTGTGTCGCTTAAGACTTTCCATATTGTTTTTGTCACGGCCTCCGTCCTGCTGGCGTTCGGTTTTGGCGTCTGGTCTATCATGGCCTGGCTGGATAGCCACCGGGCGGTGGATTTGGTTCTTGGGGTTGGCTCTTTGCTGGCCGGGGTTGGGCTGGTCATTTACGGCAGATACGTTTTCCGCAAATTAAAAAACATCAGCTATTTATGATGCTCTCCTCTCATTTGATGGCTTGTGCGGCCTGCTTCGGAAAATCCGATTCCGCCCTCGCTCAAGGTATGAACATGGGCATTTTCTCGTTGCTCGCTGTCGTGGTCTTTGTTTTGAGTGGCTTTGCCGCTTTTATAATTTATCTGGTTCGTCGTTCCGCGGCCCTGAATGCCAGCCAGCCATCCACTACTGCTCCCTCGATTTCTCCAACCTCAAACAGCATTGAAACAACATGATGGAATTCTTTAAGCACCTGCAACTTCCGCTCAATGCCTCCGCGCATGGCGGTGACGTGGATAAGCTGATTATTTATGTCCACATCCTCATGCTCGCTCTCTTCATAGGATGGGCCGGGTATTTCCTTTATGCTATTTTCCGCTTTCGCGCCAAAGCCAATCCCAAGGCGGACTACCTTGGCGTTACCAACCACGCTTCCAGTTACGTCGAAGTTGCGGTGGCTGCGATTGAAGGTGTGCTCCTTTTTGCATTTGCCGTTCCCCTTTGGGCCCATGCTGTGGCGGAATTTCCCAAAGAATCCGAATCAACCGTTATTCGCATTGTCGCGCGCCAATTTAATTGGACGGCTCGGTACCCTGGGCCGGATGGCAAATTTGGAAACGCCCGGGTTGATTTCGTCAGCGCCGATAATCAGCTCGGCCTGGACAAAAATGATCCCAACGGCAAGGATGATATCGAAAGCCCTGATATTACCGTGCCGGTAAATAAAGAAGTTATCGCCTATCTCACCTCCATGGACGTGATTCATTCGTTCAAAGTCGTGCCGCTGCGCGTCACTCAGGATGCCAACCCGGGCATGGTCATCCCGATCCATTTCAAACCCACCGCGACAAACACTTATCAAATCCAATGTTCGCAGCTTTGCGGCAATGGCCATTACAGCATGCGCGGCACTTTCAAGGTCATTCCACAGGCGGATTATGATGTCTGGCTTAAGTCTCAAATGAAACCGGCCGGTGCTGCCAAGGGAGGTTACGACTAATTTTTTGGCAAAACTTGCTTTAGCCAACAACTTTGCGGCGCGCCTGATTCAAGGCTCGCCGCATTCGCATTTTTAGCTTCTGCTACTCTAGCTGGAATGAATGCCGCAAATCGCAAACTCGAATTCCTCGTCTGGGGAACATTGGTTCTTACCATTTTGGGCATCGCTGCAGCTTTCACCATTTCCCGCTACCAGGCTAAAACACGCGTCGTGCTGGGGGATTTACCAATCGTCACCAGCGGTCTTCCCGCGTTCACACTGACTAATCAGCTTGGAGTGCCAGTCACTGCTGCGTCATTGACTGGCAATGTTGTAATTGCCGATGTGGTCTTTACCCGTTGCGGCGGGCCGTGTCCGCAGATGACCCGCAAAATGGCTGAGTTGCAATCTGCTATTCCGCCGCAAGCACCCATCAGGTTCCTCACTTTTACGACCGACCCAGGCTATGATACTCCGGCCGTTCTCAAAAAATACGGTGAAAAATTCGGCGCCGATTTTAATCGCTGGTCGTTTCTGACCGGCCAGAATTCAGAGTTTGCGATCGTAATGCGCGAAGGCCTTAAATTGTTCACAGAGGAGGTCAAACCGCAGGAGCGTCTAACGCCCGAAGACCTGTTTGTGCACAGCACGCTGTTTGTGATCCTGGACAAGCACGGCCGGTTGCGCGGTGCTTTCGATAAGGACGACTCCGATTTTATTGCCAAAGTGAAAATGGCGACCCGGCAGCTGGCGAAGGAACCATGACCTACTCCGATCTGCCAGCTCTGAACGCCTGCCTGAACGGATTAAGTTCCGTTTTCCTCATGGCTGGATACATATTCATTCGCCGCCAGAATGTGGAGACCCATCGCAAATTCATGCTCGCCGCCATGGCCAGTTCCACGCTCTTCCTGATCTCCTACCTTACTTATCACGCGAAAGCGGGGCGCACCGTTTTCGTGAATCCAGCCTGGTTCCGGCCCATTTATTTGGTGCTGCTGCTGACCCATACGCTTCTGGCCGTCGTCATTGTTCCGCTGGTCATTGTGACCCTCACCAGGGCTCTGAAAATGCGCTATGAAACGCACAAGAAAATTGCCCGCTGGACATGGCCG
>DASWRJ010000124.1:0-1594 GCA_036403255.1 Verrucomicrobiia bacterium | reverse complement strand
GTCGCATTTGCCGCCTTGGTGCTGGCGGGCTGTCAAAAACCGGCAGCCTCCCAAATGCCGCAGCAGCCGCCCCCGGCCGTGACCGTCAGCCAGCCGGTGCAGAAAGAAATTGTGGAATGGGACGAATTTCCCGGCCGCCTCGAGCCTGTTGCCATGGTCGAAGTCCGGGCGCGTGTCACGGGCTATTTGCAGTCCGTGAATTTCAAAGACGGCGCCGAGGTCAATAAGGGCGATCTTCTGTTCGTAATCGACCCGCGTCCCTTCCAGGCCGAACTCGAGCGGGCCCAAGCCGATCTGAAGCAAGCTGAAACCCGCCTGGCCCTGGCCCAAAATGAATGGAATCGCTCCGAGAAATTGCTCGTCTCCAAAGCTATTTCCGATGAAGAAGCCGATTCACGCCGCAAAATGGTCGAGCAAACCCAGGCTGCAATTCAGTCCGCCAAAGCCACCGTGGACGTGGCCAAATTGAACCTCGATTACACCCGCATTGTCGCCCCGATCAGCGGACGCATTGGACGCAAGCTGATTACCGAAGGTAACCTCGTCAACGGCAGCCAGGGACAGTCCACTTTGCTCACAACCATCGTTTCGCTTGATCCGCTTTATTGTTACTTCGATGCCGATGAACCGGCTGTGCAAAAATTCCAAAAGCTCGCCCGCGAAGGAAAGCTCGAAGGCTTGCGTGAAGGCAAGATCCCCTGCGAATTGGAACTGGCCAATGAAACCGGCTATCCGCACAAAGGCCTGCTTGATTTTTTTAATAACACGCTCGATCCCACCACTGGCACCTTGCGCGTGCGCGGGGTCTTTCCAAATCCCGCCCCAGAACGCATTTTGCAGTCTGGCTTTTTCGCGCGCATCCGCGTTCCCGGCAGCGCCAAATATCTCGCGCTCCAGGTTCCGGATGAGGCCATCGGAATCGATCAGGGCCGAAAAATGGTTTTCGTCGTCAATGCGACCAATGTGGTTGAATATCGCAAAGTGGAAGTTGGGCCTGTCGTAAATGGTTTGCGCATTGTGCGCGCGGGCATTCAGCCGGGCGATTGGGTCGTGGTGAATGGAACCAGCTTTGTGCGCCCCGGCGCAAAAGTGAATCCCACAAAAGCAGCCGCTTCCCCGGCCGTGAACAATGCCACCGCCACCGCCCAGCAATAGCCAGCCATGAAGTTCTCGCATTTCTTCATCAATCGCCCGATTTTCGCGAGCGTCCTTTCGATTGTTATCGTGATCGTCGGCGCGCTCGCGGTCTTCCAATTGCCTATCGCGCAATTTCCAAACATTGTGCCGCCCACAGTGGTCGTCACTGCCAACTACCCGGGTGCGAATCCAAAAACCCTTGCCGATACCGTGGCGGCGCCCATCGAGCAGGAAATTAATGGTGTCGAAAACATGCTGTATATGTCCGCCACCTGTGCGGCCGATGGCAGCATGTCGTTGAGCGTCACTTTCAAGCTCGGCACGGATATCGATAAAGCCCAGGTGCAGGTGCAGAACCGTGTGGCTGTGGCCGAACCGCGTTTGCCCGAGGAGGTCCGCCGCCTCGGAGTCACGACGGCCAAACGTTCTCCTGACATTACGCTGGTGGTGAATCTCA
>DASWRJ010000123.1:0-2713 GCA_036403255.1 Verrucomicrobiia bacterium | reverse complement strand
CACAAGATCCTGATCGAGACCGGCAACGAGGTGCTCGCAGGCTCGACGCGCATGCAGGCGGGCACCGCGCAAAAGATCGTGCTCAATTTGTTCTCCACGGCGGTGATGGTGAAGCTGGGGCGGGTCTATCGCGGGCTGATGGTCAGCATGCGCGCCACCAACGCCAAGCTGCTGCGCCGGGCCCAGGTCATCGTCAGCCAGATCGTCGGATGCGACGAGAATGAAGCGGCGCAGTTTGTTCAAAGGGCGGACGGAGACGTCAAGATCGCGGTGTTGCTGGCGCTCGGATGGGAACACAGCGATGCCGTCGAAGCATTGCTCAGGCACGAGGGCAGCCTGAGAGACGTGATCGACGAAGTGACCCGTGACCCGAAATAGCCGGGGATCATACCTCTCTCCGCAGCAGCCGGATAAAGAGAATCAACGCGCCACGATGGCCGCCTTGTACCCCGGCTGCTGATACGGATGCGACGTCGCGAACGCCGGCAGCTTGAAACAATGTTCGGCCAACTTCGCCACCGCCGGAAAATCGTCCAGCCCGAGTTTTACGTATTGCGCCGTCACCACCTGCCCCGCGATGCAGATATCCGCCAGCCCCGGCTCCGCGCCGAGCGCGAACGGCGCGGCCGGACGCTGCGCCAGCAGGCGCTGGTAGGTCGCGAGCCCCTCGGTGGTCCAGTGCCTGCCCCATTCCTCGATCGCGTGTGCATCCGCGCCAAAGGTCTTGGCAAGATGATTGCGGACCCGCGGCGTCACCAGCGGATGCGCGTCGGCCACTGTCACCAGCGCCAGGGATTTTGCATAGGCGCGCTCCTTGATATCCAGCGGGATCAACCGCGGCTCAGGCTGGATTGCTTCGAGATATTCGATGATCGCCAGCGACTGGAAGATCGAATGGCCGTCATGAATGAAGGTCGGCACCACGCGCTCAGCGCTCACGGCGGCGTAGTCCGGCTGGAACTGCTCGCCTGAGAGGATGTCGACCGGAATTTCCTCGAACGGCAGCCCCTTGAGTTTTAGCGCGACGCGGACACGGAACGAGGCGATCGATCGCCAGAAGCCGTAGACTGTGATGCTCATGGGGGGAATCCTTCCGGCTATTTCCGGGTCAAGTTACGAGCACGATGCTGGTGTGACAACAGGAACTATCCTGCGCAAGGGCAAGCGTCATCGCTGCCCGTAAATTCCGGCGCGTGACGTTGACTTTTTTGATCATCTACATCGGACTTTTCGGATCGAACGCTGCGCCGGAAGACTTGCCAAGGCGACGGCAAAAGTCGTGGCGCAGAAGCTGAAGGGGTTTTTGGGCGGCGGGTGAGGGCGGGGGAGCGGCGCAATCGCTTGTCTCAGCCACATAGGGCAGCTCGCAACGTTGGAAGCAACGGCACGCCTATTTCCCAAAACCCCTCGACGAAAAGTAGTGCGCTGAACGCGACTATAGAGCGGAGTAAAAACTTTATGGCCATGTTCACAGAAGAGACTTTGGAATTCACCACACTTTGGTTCTTGACTGCAGCTGCAAGCGTATCCTTTGTCAATTTATCAAGCGGCGATTGACTGTTCCAAATATCAACGAAATCAGCTGCACCAACGGTATGGTACGTTCTAACCGAAATCGTTCTTATCGCCCAAAGTGCGGCGCTAATGAGATAACCGACAGCGATCAGCAGTATGGCAATTGACAGCCATTTTGGGGCGGTACCAAATTTGCTTTCCCAAATAGCGGATTCCAGGTATGTAAGTATTGGAACGAGAGCGGCCGTAACCAAAAGCAAATAAAACGATTTATTTTCAGATGAGGTCACACGCCCATCTTCTTCGCGATAAATTCCTTTTGCAGTTTCCAATGCTGCGCTAAGATCATCCGCTCCTATAATTGCCGAATCGATTCTCTTAATCTTCTCGCTTTCAAGAGCTGCAGCTTCGCATATTTCAGCAGCAGACGCCTTCGAAAGCGTTGGCCAAATAAAATCGCAAATTGCTCTCATCATTGTATATGCTTTCGAGTTCATCAGCTATGGCTTCTGCAATCGGCAATCCAACACGGTTTTCGATCCATGCCCATTGACCATTGGGGTTAATTTCTAGAAACCAATAGTTCCCAAGCTTGTCTAGGACCAAATCGATGGCGGAGAATCCCAATCCAAATTGTCTGGTTAAACTTACACATTTTTCGGCAACCGAAGTTGGCAATCCATGTATCTTGTGAGGTAAGTCGGGTCGGCTCCCTTTGCGCCAATCCACGATTGTTTCCTCATGATCCTGCGAGTGGATTTCAGCCGCAAAAACCTTGCTGCCTACAACAGTCACCCTCAAGTCGCACTGCTTAATAATTTGTCTCTGGAAGATAATTGGTGCAGCCTCAATCGAGGCATCGCTGTCCAAATGTGAGGCTTCAATGTGAGAAGTAAATATTATCTGCTCTCGACCATCGGCTTCAATCAAAGCTGTAGCTAAGGGCTTAGCAATAGACCGGCCATCGCCGACGAATTTACGTGCGGTGGAGGCTTTATTGGTAATAATCGTTTCGGGTACTTCGAAACCCAGTTTACAGGCCAGCGCAAGCTGCTTTGGCTTGTTCTCGGCTTCGAGAATGGCGACGGGTGAATTTAGCCATCTTTTCCCAATGGACCGGAGCAAGTAAACGAGGGATGCGCTCCATTCTTTCGCGCAATAATTATAATGAGGGCTCGCTAAAAGATTTGAGTCGGGC
>DASWRJ010000122.1:0-5235 GCA_036403255.1 Verrucomicrobiia bacterium | reverse complement strand
CGATCCGTTCCCATTCACTTGCTGGAATCACGCGCGGGAATGGATCGAACGGAAAAATGCGTTCTGACCCTTGGGAATCACCATAGACGTTAAACGTGATGCCCTGCCGCAGGAAAGCGGCGTCCAGTGCCTGGCGTTTCAGATCGAATTCCTCGGGCTGCAGGCCTGTAAAATCCGTCAGCAACTTGCGGTAGTGACTGCGCACTCCTGATTTCGGACACACCATCTCATCGAATGACTCTTCGGAGCGATATTGTTCCAGCAACACGATTCTATTAAGCGGGTGGTTGGAAAAAGCGGCAAGAAAATGCGCCAGCGGTCAGGCTGCATTATTTTCATGGAGGAACTGAAGCAAATTCATACATGCGTCCAGAAGCTTTAGAATCAGCCATTTGAGCGCGGTGCGAAACCTAGAATGTTGGCGGCACTACTTGATGGACTTAATATATTCGAGCAGCGCACCGATCTGGCCGTCGGAAAGGACGCCTTCGTAGCTTGGCATGCCAGTATCAGATTTATCAAAACCAGCCACGATCTTGGCTTGGGGCTCGCGAATGGATTGCCGGATGTAAAGTTCGTCCGCGATTGCTTTGGTGCCGTCGCTGAATTTGCGTTCGCGGCCAAAAAGTCCTTTCCAGCTTGGACCCACCTTGCCGAGAGTCGAACCGTCCGCCGAATGGCACGCCACGCAACCCATGAGTTCGGCAACCTTCTTTCCTTCCTCGGTAGTTTGTGGTATCGCGGCCTGGCTGGCAGCTGCGCGCGGAGTAAGATCCACGGTAAAGGAACCGAACCCTTCAACGGCCGGATCGAACCTCGTCAATTCGTAAGGTGTGAAATATGCATTCTGCTCCAATGACTGGCCACCCGTTGCTTTGAGCGCCCAGCCCAGCCGCATTTGCATCACTGGTTGCATGCCAGGGATTCCGACAAAGACGCTTTTGCCATCCTTTGAAAGATAAGCACTGCTGGGCGTCATGTTATCCTGGCCTTTTGAGCCGTTGGTTTTGAAATGAGGCGATCCATAATTGGCCGTTCGTTTGTAGTTCCAACGTTCTGCAGAAAAGTTTGCCGGATCGGTGGCTGAACTTCGCTCAAGTGAAACGTCAAACTTAAGAAATATGCCTTTGTCCATTGGCACAACCTCTCGCGGCAAAAGACAAGGCGCGCCAGTGAAACGTACGCGGGCGAGGCCGCTAATCTGTTTGGCGGTTGTGCCCCAAATTTGAAACCCGGTTACATAAAGCTGACCGTCAGTAGGATTGACTGCGCCATTCAAGGGGGCAAACTCGAAGTCACGTGTAACACTTACGACGGATGCCTGCAATCGTCGGGCGCGTTCGTTTAGAAGCACCAGGAAAAGTTCAGGGCGATAATATCCCAGATGGATTAGTTGATCATCGAGCGGCCCCATCCGCGCGTCTGTCAACCAGACTTGGCTTGCGCCCGAGGCGTTGATCGGATGCGGAATCCAGGTGAGCGGGTCAGCAATAGGCGCGGGATACTTTTCCTTTGGCAAGAGCTGGCTGATGAATCCGTAGAATTGGTCATTGCGAATGATGTGGAGCGGAGTCGCAGGCACGTAGTGACCCTGCTGATCGCTCGCCGTAATGAGCCCGGTCTTTGGATTTATTCCCAGAAATGCCTGGCGCAAACCATAGGCCAGTTCGGTGACCGACCGGCCATCCGGCGAAATGCGCAGCACCATTCCATTTTGTTTTCCAGTAGTGGAACCCTCTTGCCCTCCTTTGCAAATAACAAAGGAACCATCTGGCGCCAGCTTCATGCTGGTAGCGAATTCGCGTGTCTCGGCAGTTTGCGCGAATTGGTTGCAAAAAAGTTCCTGCACGTCGGCCTCGCCGTCCCCATCGGTGTCGCGCAGGCGCCAGACGCCATTTCGATCAAAGACAAATATTTCCTCGTTGCGAATGCAGAGGCTGAGTGGTTCGTGCAAGCCGGAAGCAAAACGTCTCCAGCGCACCTCCTGAAGATCACCTTTCAGCCCTGAGATGAGCCAGATGTCGCCATCGAACGTCATTGCAGCGGCACGGCCATCTTTAAAAAAAGCCAGATCTGCCAGACGCACATTCCGACGCCAGGGATTATCCAGCGGTAAGGCGATGTTATCGACCACAAATGCATTCGGGGCTCTGGAAAGCGCACCTTTTGTGACCACAGTTTCCGGCCATCTTTTGTTAAGTGGCAATTTGGATATTGGCGGGACATCGATCAGTTGCTTGCCAAGCGCAAAACGAAATTGCAGCGCTGCATTATCAGGACGCAGACGCAGCGCGAGCATTCCCTCAGGCGTGGAGAATTGGGATACAAGAGGCTTATCTGTGTCCGAATCTGTTTCAACTCTGAAGTCGAGCTGAGCTGGAAGTTTCCCAAGAACAAGTATGAGATTTTTTGAATGGGGCTGAACAATAAGTTTGCTGACGAGGCGCGGCGAACCGTTTTCCAACGCGCTTGTGAACCATTGTTGGATTGCCGTTTCACCAATGGCATATTCGAGGCACAGCCCTTCAGCGGTTTGTCGCAGTGCTTGAAAATGTCCAACTTCAGGCGCCAGTGGCCCGCGGCCAACTTCACCTGGGTCAGGACACGGACTGCGCGGGTCGGCCAGCGCAGGTTCCGTGGCCATTTGCCAGCCAGGATAAATACCATTTGCAAGCCAGGGCGTGCCGATGATTTGTGGCAATGTAGCCTGGCCTTCCGGCGCCTTAAACCCGGGCACGTGATATGAGCCCTGAGCCATGGACACGGGCGTTACCCCTGTGCCTTCCCACACCGCTGCAATGCGCAAGAGATCGAGATCAAAGCAGGCCCACAGTTTGTTCCCCAAGTTCAGGATGATTCCACGCGGAGTTAAATTATTCGAAGGCCAGGCTGCCCCCAGCTTGCGCGCATCAAGCACTGAAGAAAAATACGGGGAGTTAGGTTCAACGAAATCGCCCCACTCATATAACCGCTGTGTTGGCTCTAAAACAGCAGGCACAATATTCACCCTCTTTTCTGCTGAAGCAGCAGTCAGCTCAATAAAAGTGCCCAGACCGAGCAGAATCAGCGATTTGGTTATCTTAACCATAATGGTTACCGTGGCTAAAGTAAGATTCTGTTATTAGATGATGAAAATTCCAATTCGAATCCCGCTTTATAGGTTGGATTTGTTAAATCGCAGCAAATTGTGTTACACGCCGTTAAGTCCAACTTCTGCATCCATGATGCCTCTGATTTGACACAACTGCCGCTTAATCTTACGGTGTCCGCTAATGAGTTTGCTCCTCGATTCGTTGATTGAGTTGATTCGCCGCACGTCCGCAGAAATTCCCGACGATGTGCAGAAAGCGATTCTTCTTTCCCTCGAGCAGGAGAAGAAGGGCACCATCGCGGAGTCCGCCCTTAAGATCATTGAGCGAAATATTGAACTCGCCCGCCAAAAATCGCAGCCCATTTGCCAGGACACCGGCAGCATCATTTTCTATGTCGAATGTCCTGTCGGCTACGACCAAATGCTTTTTACCGAAACCGCGCGCGAAGCCGTCCGGCTGAGCACCAAAAAAGGTTTTCTCCGCCAAAACTCGGTGGATTCTCTCACCGGCAAAAACGACGGCACCAATCTTGGCCCTGGCTCGCCGAATATCCATTTTCACCAGCATCGCTCTCCTGAACTTTCTGTTCGGCTGATCCTTAAAGGCGGCGGTTGTGAAAACGTCGGCGCGCAATATTCCCTACCCAACGAAAAGCTGCACGCCAACCGTGACCTGGACGGCTGCCGCAAAGTCATTCTCGATGCCGTCCTTCAAGCCCAGGGCAAAGGCTGCGGCCCGGGAATTCTCGGCGTCTGTATTGGCGGAGATCGCGCCACAGGGTACGAATTTTCCAAGCAACAGTTCCTGCGCAAACTCGATGATCGCAACCCCGTCGCTGAATTGGATAAGCTCGAGCAGGATATTCTCCGCACTGCGAATGAACTCGGCATTGGCCCGATGGGGTTTGGTGGCAAAACAACCTTGCTCGGCGTGAAGATTGGCGTGGCCAATCGGCTCCCAGCCTCATTCTTTGTCAGCGTGAGTTATATGTGTTGGGCTTATCGGCGGCAGGGTGCCGTGCTCTCGCCGGCTGGAGATATTCAGTCGTGGCTCTATTGAGTAAATGATTCAACTTCGCGCTCCATTCACGGAAAAGGCCATTCGCGCATTGCACGTGCGTGATGAAGTCCAAATCAGCGGCATCCTCTACACAGGCCGGGACGCAGTGCACAAATATTTGCACGAAGGCGGAGTCTTGCCGAAAGAAATCAACTTGCGCGATGGAATTCTTTACCACTGCGGGCCGGTCGTGATCAAGGATGAGCAGGACAAATGGAAAGTCACCGCCGCCGGGCCAACGACTTCGATTCGGGAGGAGCCATATCAAGCGGAAATCATTCGCAAATTTGCCCTGCGAGGAGTTATTGGCAAGGGCGGCATGGGCGAACGCACCCTCGCGGCCTGCAAGGAATTCGGTTGTGTTTATTTTCACGCGATTGGGGGCGCGGCGCAGGTGTTGGCTGAATGCGTCAAATCCGTGCGCAACGTTTACCTGCTGGAAAAGTTCGGCGCGCCAGAAGCAATTTGGGAACTCGAGGTGGAGAATTTTCCAGCCGTGGTGACGATGGATGCCAACGGACAATCATTGCATGCGGAAATTTTTGCAGCCAGCCAGGCAGCGCTGGCTCAGCGCATTTAGTATTTATTTATGAAGTTTGACTCTGCCGCGCCCGAGTGGCTAATTCGTTTTAGCCTTCTAATCCTGTCTCTGCTTGCGGTTTCCTTTCCAGTTACCAGCGCGGAGTTCAGCAAACCTGGAACACGCAAAATGGCCGCGCTGCTCGAAAAATTGGCCAGCGAAGCGCAACCTATGGAAAACCCATTTCTCAGCCGCCAGCGTGTGGCCGCCTTGCAGACTGCATTCGCGCAAAATCCCATCATGTCCAACTCCCCTGAAATGCAATTTAAGTATGCGACCGAGTTGTTAAACGCTGGTGATAACCAGACTGCCCTCGACTTCTTTAAACATATCGAGGATTTCAGCCGAGGAAAACCTGACCTTTGGAGCGCGGCAAACCAACTTAACCTCGGTCTTGATGAAGCTATTTGTTACATGCGCATGGGTGAGCAAATCAACTGTTTGAGCAATCATAATGCTGATTCCTGCCTTGTCCCCATTCATGGAGGGGGCATTCATAAATGG
>DASWRJ010000121.1:0-7504 GCA_036403255.1 Verrucomicrobiia bacterium | reverse complement strand
TGCCCGGGAGCACTCCACCTGAGGTGGATACCAAGCCCGCGGATTGTGAGAAATACTCGCCACGCAGATGGAAGCTGAGTTTCTCGGTTGCCTGGAATGAGGCATACAGAGCCACATCGTTGCGATACAAGCTGCCGAAGTGGCTGCCGGTCGCGACATAGTCGTACGATGCGCCAAGCTTAAGCTGCTTGATTGGGGTGGCGATTGTGCCGCCAACGTAGAAACTGGTCTGGTCAATGCCTGTGCCTGTTCCGCCGTTGAAGCCGTTAATAACGCCAGCATACAAGGTCGAGCCTTCCATGAAACCCCAACCGGACGGGGCTTTGAAAGCCACCGACCCGCCGTAGGTCTTGTAGGACTCAGCGCGAGTATAAAAGGCGCGGTCGGTTGCCGGTACGCCACCAGCGCCGACGGTCGAGCCACCGACGGCAGGGCCGAAGGAATTAGCAACCATGGCGGAGAAGCCGAGCATATCGTTCAATTGATATGTCGCCAAAACGCCGGTGTGGGTTGTTGGTTCGATCGTATAGCCGTAGGAGCGGGTATAGTTCGGGTTGTTTGGACCATCAGTGCTCTCGTAACCAAGAATGGTATCGAAAACACCAACTTTGAAGTCCAAGCCACTCACACCCACTGGGGCGCGCAACTGGACGTACGCCTGCTTGATGGCAAGCTGGCTATTAACGCTGTTGCCCGTACCCAAGTTTGGCAATGTGCCAAGGGTAGCGGCATTCGGGCCGAAGAGCAGCTCGGTCTTGTAACCGGCGGCCCATTGACCTTCATCCAGCGGCTTCTCCAGCGCAATTTTGACGGCGTTTAAATTAAACCCGTCCTGTTTGGCTGGCGTGTTGTACGCGAACCCTGGAACTGCTGCGTTCCCGGTTCCGACGTTCCACTGCATCGACGTATCCACATAACCGCTTAACACGGTCGAGGACAGCGCGCTTTGCACTGGACTCATCTTTTCTTCTGCCTGCGATAACGTTGGAATGCTGACCATACCAATGGCGGCCAGACCCAATGTCCACTTATTAACTTTCATTCAGTTCCTCCTGCGATCTTGTTAGGTTCGTTTTAGCTTCACGCTCAAATCCACTTTGCTCGTGAGCACCAAACGGTGCATCTGCGGCGAAAGATAGGGAAAATGCATTTATTTGACAATAGTTTTTTTTGGAGGCTAAACCGAGCATTCAGGCACAATTCAAGGGAATCCAGTTTTCAAAGTGACGGAATGGACACAACTATTACGCAAAAACCGAACGATGAACCGCCGCTGAGACGAACACTCTTGAGTGTGGGTGTTGCGATCCGTCCGATTCGTTTGCAGTCAACCATGGGGATCCAAGCAAATAATAAGGTCTTCGATTGTTCATCTGGCCCCAAACAAGCGCGCAGATTCCCAGATACTGGTTGAATTGAGGTCTTTTGCTCAAATTATGGGTTTAACAGCAATCGCACTGAAGCTCTTAATCGGAGGCCTCGAAACTTTTCCAGGATGCTGATGTTTAACTTAGCATCAATAATCAGGGCCTGAAATACCTTTTGACCAAAGCAGGTTTATGCACTAAGCAACAATCTGTCTCTGGACTGAATCGGCCTTGTGTTGGGCCGTAGAAGAGCTCAATGCCAATATATTTATGCAAGTGAAAGTTTCATCGAAGAGCGGGTTTACACTGGTTGAAATCATGATCGTGGTGGCCATCATTGGTTTGCTGGCGGCCATCGCCATCCCCAACCTTGTGACCGCACGTAAAAAGGCCCAACGGCAGGCCTGCATCTCGACCCTTAAGGCCATTGAAGGCGCCAAAGCTAATTGGGCTCTGGACAATAAAAAAGGCGATAACGATGTGCCCAGCGATGCCGACCTCTTCGGGGCCGACAAATACATCGAGAACAAGCCCACCTGCCCCGCCAACGGGACGTATAATATCGGCGCTGTGAAAGACAAACCGACGTGCTCGGTCGAAGGCCACCAATTGTAAAGTTTAATGATAGATCCGTCCGACGGACTCTGAATTGAGCTTGGGGTGCGATTCCTTAGATCATGCGCCCTGCCTTAAGTGCAGCGTCACCATTTCCAAAACGTTCGAGCCCAAGAAATTTTAGGCGAGCTCTTCTATCACGGCTTCTTTTTAGTTATGGACAGGAATAACGCTTCACAATGCTGTGTAAAGTGCTGCGGTAATTAGCAGCTCCCGCATTGGCCCTGGTCGCCAGGAAAATACTTAGCGCGGCTGCGTGACGGTCGTGAGCTTATCCAATGACGGGAGGGTTTCCAGCTTCTGTACTGCGCCCCCGGGCCAGATGATTTCGACGCTTTGAATTTTGGTCAAGTTGCCCAGGCCAAATGTGACGGGCAGTTCGGATTGCGAAAGGTAAGAGCGAGTGGGCATAACCTGGCGCGAGAGGACTTGATTTCCAACACGCACCTTCACCCAGGCACCGATAGCGTCACGATTGGATTTTGTGCCGATCAGCTTGAGACGGAGCCAATGGTGGCCGAGTTGTTGATCATTGCGCAACAGCAGCGGCGGGCCGTTAATCTGGGCAATAATAACGTCAAGATCACCATCTCCATCAATATCGGCGTAGGCTGAGCCGCGCCCGACAATGGGTTTAAACATATCACCCCCCGCTTTTTCGGAAGGGACTTCGACGAAGCTGACGCCTTTGGCGCCACCGCGGTTCCAGAAAAGCTGCGCCGGCTGGCGATAGTGCTGGCTGGATTGGATTTTGTTGATCTCTTCCTCCAAATGGCCGTTGGCTGTAAGAACATCGAGCCGGCCATCCAAATCATAATCGAAGAAGAAGAGACCAAATTTCAGCAGGAGCCGGCTGGCGGGACCCACTCCTTCAGTGATCGCTTCATCGGCAAACATGAGCGAATCGCGCTGGGAAACGTAGAGTGCGTTCATCTCATTTGCGAAATTACCAATGGCTATGCCAAGGGATTCGTCGTTGCGGAACCGGGCCGAGTCAATCCCCATGGCCCCTCGCGCCAAGCCATAAGCATCGAACGCAACACCGGAACGCGCGCCAATTTCCTTGAAAGTGCCGTCGTGCTGATTGCGAAACAGGAAATTTTGGACCGTATCATTCGCCACCACGAGGTCGATCCAGCCGTCGTTATCCACATCCACCGGGGCAACGGCGAGCGATTTGGCCACTGCCTGGCCGGTGGACGGGTTGTGGATTTGTATGCCGCTGGCCGCGGAAACATCTTTGAACCGCCCATTGCCCTCGTTGTGATACAGAGTTGGAAAAGTGCCTTCGAAATTCATGGGAGGTCCATAGCCGCGTCCAAACCCGGCGAACTGGTAGCCGACCCTGGCGTCGATTTCGCGAGACCAGCGGACGTAATGGCAGACGAAGAGGTCGAGACGGCCATCGTTGTCATAGTCAATCCAGGCCGCGCTGGTGCTCCAGTCATCTGCGGCGCCGCCGACTGCGGCGGCTGCGGTCACATCGCGAAATTTGCCGGCGCCTTCATTATGGAAAAGACGGCATTCGCCCACACCCGTGATGAAAACATCTGGCAAGCCGTCATTGTCGTAATCCCCAACAGCCACACCCATCCCGTAGAGCTCGATATCCAGGCCAGAACCTTTTGTCGCGTCGGTGAAATGGCCATGGCCGTCATTATGGTAAAGGACTGAGGTGTGCGCCGCCGGTGGAGTTGTTTTGTGCCATGGCCAATCGGAAGAATTGATGAGGAGCAAATCGGGCGCGCCATCGTTGTCGTAATCCAAAAATGCAACACCACCTCCCATCGTTTCGGGCAGGAGTTTTTCGCCATAAGCGCCGTTGTAGTGCGCGAAAGCAATGCCCGCTTGCGATGTGATATCAGTGAAACGCGCGTTGGGGATTTCTGCGGTCGATTTGGCCGCAGTCACTGGTGGTTGCAACGAGGTTTGTTTCGTGTCCGGCTTTGCCACAAAATTAAAGAACCAATATCCGGACGCTGCAAGAACTGCCAAGAGCACTACAATCAGCAGCGACCAGCGGGTGGCGCGACCGATAATCGCATCATCGGAGGGGACGGAAGGCTTAGTCTGGTTATCTGGCTTCTCGGTCAAATTCAATCAACTACTACAATTGCAGCCAGCCGCGAAGTAGTCTATTTAAATTGTCCGTGTCGATTGCGGTTAATTGACCAAGAACCTTTATTATCAGCCGATCCTCGACTGTTGCAATTTGCGCTTTTAGCCCACAAGCCACGTTCAGTCCTGCAGCCTGCCAGTGACAGAGGGGAATATCAGTATTGTCCAATTGCGATGAAATGGGGACCAGAAAAAGGTCAGAGCCATTTTTGCCAACGATTACGGCTGGACGAACCTTGCGGCTGGATAAGTCTGTGAAGGGAATCGGCAATAAAACAACGTCATTTCGTGAGCAGCTCATTGAAAATGTCGTCTTGGGGATTATTCCAAACCTTGCCTAAGGACCGCTCTGAAAGCTGCAGCCAGGCGGCGCGGTCAGTATCTGACAATTGATTGTCTGGAGCTTCAATCGTGACCCGCACATGCGCCTTCTCAGGCAAAGGCAATGCTTGAGGCAAGAGCAGTTTACCGTTTTCGTATATAGCTTCGACGGTGGTAGTCACGTTCCAAAGCTACAGTTTTCGGCTCTTGGAAGCAAGGCTGGTGATTCTGACATTTTGGTGGTGCAGTGCCAATTCTGAAGGCGCGCTCCAATGTCTTACGAGGTACAAACGAGGACTGGAATTTGTATTTAGAATCTAGGTGAAGCTGCTTAAAATCGCCGGCGAGACACCGCAACGCATGCTCAATCCAATCAAAAAGCCATGGCTCAGGTGGATGCTCGTATTTGGGCTGTGGACGCTGATTGCGTTCTGCTTTGCGGGCCAGCTTTATCTTTCGCGCGCAAAAATTGGGGATCCGGTCTCATGGGGGTTCGCGCTCGGACGCTCGCTGGCGGATTGGTACATCTTTGCAGTGCTGAGCTTGCCGACGCTTTGGCTCGCGCGCAGGTTCCGGATCGAGCGAACTCACTGGCAAAAGCCGCTGGCCATACATCTTGCCGGCAGTTTTCTCTTTACACTTTGCTGGATGGCCCTGCGCGCCGGATTGGAAGTGGCCACGAGCCGCTTTGCTGAGCGGCCAGTCGCTTTTGAAGAAGCGTTCAGCCATGCGCTGGTGGCGACATTCTTTTTTAATCTGCTCATTTACTGGGCCATTGTGAGCATCAGCCACGGCCTGGCTTATTATGCAAAGTTCCAGGAACGCGAAATTCGCGCGGCCGAACTGGAGAAAAGTTTAACGGAAGCGCGCTTACAAGCCTTGCAGATGCAGCTTAATCCACATTTTCTGTTCAACACGCTGCACGCGATTTCGGCGTTGATGCACAAAGATGTCGAGGCGGCGGACCGAATGATCTCGCGCCTGAGCGAATTGTTAAGATATGCGCTGGAGAGCACGGGCGAACAGGTTGTGCCGCTCCGGCAGGAATTGGAGTTTTTAGAGCGTTATTTGGAAATTGAGAAGACCCGGTTTGGGAGTCGTCTCGAAGTGCGGAAGGAGATCGCTCCGGAAACACTCGATGCGCTGGTGCCCAATCTCGCTCTGCAGCCAATTGTGGAAAACGCCATCCAGCACGGAATCGAGCCGCATGCGCGTCCAGGTGTGATTCTCTTGCGCGCAGGCCGGGAAAATAATTCACTGGTGCTGCAAGTGTGCGATAACGGGAGCGGACTGGGAAGCAAGCGGAGCTTCAAGGAAGGAATTGGCCTCTCGAATACGCGGGCGCGCCTGGAGCAGCTTTATCCGGGGCAACACGCGCTTACCTGGAGCGACGCAGTGGAAGGTGGATTGGTGGTGAAGATGGTGGTGCCTTGGAAATTGGTGGGCGGAGCCCTTTCAATTACAGAGAGAAAGAATCCTCAATGAGAGGCAGGCGCGCTCTGCGTGTAGTTGCATCCGTCGCGGTGATCGTGACGGGGCTTTACATTTTTTGCGTGATTGGACTGACCCTCGCGCAAAGAAAGCTCATTTACCACCCGTGTAAAAGCTCGGCAGCACAGCTTGAAGTGGCAGCCAGGAAAGCGAGCTTCCAAATTTGGCGCAATTCCGCGGGCGAGGCAATTGGTTGGTTTCGAGCCGGGCAGAGCAGGCGGAGCATATTGTTGCTTCATGGCAATACCGGATGTGCGCCCGATTGGTTTCATTATGCGGATGGTTTTCTAGCCGTCGAAGCGATGGATTTTTATATCCTCGAATATCCGGGTTACGGCGGAAGAAAAGGCAAGGCCAAACAGGAGGAAATTTTGCGAGCGGCGGAAAATGGATTTGCTAGCATTACAAACAAATGCGCAGTTTATCTCGTCGGGGAATCGCTCGGCACCGGAGTGGCGGCATATTTAGCGGGGAAATATGGAGATGGAGTGCGCGGAATTTTCCTCGTGGCACCCTATAATAATATGATGGCCGTCGCGAAAAGTCATCTTCCGCTCTTCCCAATTAAGCTGATGCTGAAGGACAAATATCCGGCAAGCGAATGGCTGCAAAATTTTCATGGGCCAGTTGGAGTGTTGCTCGCGGAAAAGGACACGACCGTTCCCAGTGACCTGGGTCGAGATTTATTTGAGAAATATGCCGGGCCAAAGAAGCTGTGGATCGAACCAGGCGCAACCCATGGCAATGTTCACAAGCCGCGCAGCAGCTTGTGGAAGGAGGTCCAGGATTTTTGGAAAGAGGGCAAACAATGAACGTGTATAGGTTCTATCGACATGGAACGGTAAAGGCTTTTCTAAAACTAATAATTCGTCCAACTTAGTAGCATGAAAATCCGCACGCTTATTGTTGATGACGAACCGCTCGGTCGCGAGCGGATTTACAAATTGCTCGAAGGCGCGCCGCAGGTCGAAGTCATTGGAGAATGCACGAACGGCCGCGAAGCGGTCGAGGCTATTCGCGAGCAGGCGCCGGATCTCGTTTTTCTCGACGTGCAAATGCCCGAGCTGGATGGTTTCGGTGTGATCGAGGAATTAGCAGGTTCAAAACTCCCCGCGATTATTTTTGTGACCGCCCATGACAAATTCGCGCTCCAGGCCTTCGAGGTGCACGCGGTTGATTATTTGCTCAAGCCGTTCGATCGTGAACGATTCGAGAAAGCGTTGCAGAGGGCAAGCGAGCATCTGCAGCGGCATGAAACGCGTGAATTGAACTCCCGCCTTTCGGCCCTGCTCGCCGATGTGCGTCCCGAGACGAAATACCCGGAACGGCTGGCCATCAAATCTTCGGGGAAAGTGGTGCTGGTAAAAACGGCGGATGTGGAATGGATCGAGGCGGCGGACAATTACGTGAACCTGCACGTGGGCGCGCAATCGCACATGCACCGGGAAACAATGTCCGCACTGGAGGACCGGCTCGATCCGGCGAAATTCTTACGCATTAGCCGTTCGACGATGGTAAACCTGGATTTTATAAAGGAGTTGCAACCGCTCTTTCACGGTGAATATTCGGTCATCTTGCGGACAGGTGCGAAA
>DASWRJ010000120.1:0-4002 GCA_036403255.1 Verrucomicrobiia bacterium | reverse complement strand
ACGAGACCTTTTATCTCCGGATCAATACAGCCCAAAATCCGCTTATAAAATTCTGTGTAGATTTTTTGCAGCAGCGGCTTATTACGCCAGCTTTGAAGGTTCTTCTGAATTTCGGACTGGTGTTGCTCCAGCGGAATCATGAGAAAAATTTCAGCCGCCGCGCCGCAAACCCGACCATCCGCAGCAGCAGCCAGCCATGTTTCCAGCGCGAGATGTTGGTTTCGCCGTAAGTTCGCGCCCGGTACCGAATCGGCAAATCGAGCATCTTGAGATTGAGTTTCGCCGCGCCGAAGAGCAGGTCGAAATCACCGAATGGATCAAAGTCTCCAAAATACGCCCGATTCCTGGCAATGTTCTCGTAAGCCTTTCGGAAAAGCACTTTCGTGCCGCAGAGCGTGTCCTTGATCGGCTGCCCTAGCAGCCAGCTAAACGTCAGGCTGAAAAACTTATTCGCCATCATGTTCAAGAACCGCATCGCTTCGTTTTCCATCGGATACACCAGACGAACTCCATTCACAAAATCCGCCGTCCCCTTGCAAGCCACTTGATAAAATTTCGGCAAGTCCTCCGGCGGCATTGTCAAATCGGCATCGAGAATGAAAAGTAAATCGCCAGTCGCGGCTGCAAAGCCCTCCCGCACCGCCCCGCCTTTGCCCTTGGATTGCTGCTTGAGCACTTTGATTTTCCGATGCGAATATTTGGTTGCCACCCGCTGGATTTCTTCCCAGGTATTGTCCTTTGAATGGCCTTCCACAAAAATAATTTCCGTCCCCGTGCCAATTTCGGGTGTGCGCAAGACTGCCGCCTCGATATTTCCCGCTTCATTGCGCGCCGGTATCACTACCGAACAGCTATATGCGTGGTAAAGACTCGGCAATGGCGCCGGGCGCGCCACGCAGAACATTGTCAGACAAAAATGCTTTAGTAATGGGGCCATCCAGCGATTAAACAACGGGGCCAGCAAAGGTGTGCCGATTGGCCAAAGAATCCGAAAATCCATTTTGATGACTTCCCACCCGGCGAGCTGCAGCAGGTTTTGCAGATCCCACGATGATAACCAGCTCTGCAGCGGAGTGGGCGCTTTTAGGCCCAATTTTTCAGCCAGTCCAAGAATCGGCCGCCAAAGATTATTGAAACAGTTTAGTACTAACCTGGTGTGTTGAAACGAATGCCGCTGAATTCTGTCCAACAAATGCTGCACGTCAGCTACGTCATTCACCAAATCGGATAGGATGATATAATCGAACTTCTCTTCGCTTTGCCATTTGGCCGCTTCTCCGTTCTCGAAACATAAATTCGGATGCCGCGCTCGGGCCTTTTCAATGATCGCTGCGCTAAAATCCACTCCGACCCCATGTGATGGTTCCACGGCCGCGAGCAAATCCCCGAGTCCGCAACCTAGCTCCAACACGCGCGCACCAGGCGGAATAACAAATTTGTAATAGCCCTTCAGCAGCGCATGATAAAGTCGGCCAGCTTCCTTCTCCCGGAAAGGAGCGCGACGGTCATAAAATACGGAACGTTCGATCACTAGTCTTCCTGCGTAACAAGAAATAGTCCAATTTCCGAAAAAACTCACTCCAGCGCCCATGATGATTACAAAATCATGGTATCACCCTTGCTCAATGAGTGTTGCGCATGGCGTTTTCGTTACCCTTTGGGAAAAAATTGCAGCTCAAATCGTTTTTCGGCAATTCTTGCCGGACCTATGCTATTTCCAGTCCCACCTCCTCTCTGCAATTCACACCCTTTCGTGTCGGTTTACTGCTGAGCTTTTTAATCATTGTGGCCTATCCCGGGATTGTCCTTGGCACTCATTCTTTTTTCTACCGGGATTTTGGCCTGTTCGGTTATCCGCTCGCCCATTATCACCGTGAAGCCTTTTGGCGTGGCGAGATACCTCTTTGGAATCCCCTGAACAACTGCGGCATCCCCTTTCTCGCGCAATGGAACACCATGGTCGTCTATCCGTTCTCACTCATTTACCTGCTCCTGCCTGAACCGTGGGGACTTAACCTATTCTGTCTTGCCCATTGGGTTCTCGGCGGCATTGCGATGTATCATCTTGCCTCGTTTTGGACCAAAAACTCGTTTGCTGCTTCCGTTGCCGCCGTGCTCTACTCCTGCAACGGGCTAACGCTCCATTGCCTGATGTGGCCAAACAACATTGCGGCACTGGCCTGGATGCCGCTGGTTATTCTTTGGAGCCAGCGCGCCTGCGCCACAGCCGGCCGTTCCTGCGTTATTGCTGCGCTTATCGCTGCCATTCAAATGCTCGCCGGTGCTCCTGAGATAACGCTCTTCACTTGGCTGATCGTAGTCGCTCTGGCTTGTCGATCATTCATGCGCAAAGAAGTTCCTTTCACGCAACTCGCCATGCGCCTCATGCTTCTGGTGACGCTCGTGTTTAGTCTCGCTGCCGCCCAATTGCTTCCATTTCTAGATCTACTGGCGCATTCGCAACGCAATAATCATTTTGGCGGAACTGCCTGGACATTGCCACCCTGGGGCCTTGCCAATTTCTTTGTGCCGCTGTTCCATGAGTCCGCTTCCTTGTTGAACGTTTTTTCGCAAGATGAACAGCAATGGACTTCCTCTTACTACATGGGCTTGGCCGCCAGCGGACTGGCCCTGTTTGCGCTTTTTCAAAATAAAAATCGCGGCGCGCGATTTTGGGGCGGTTTTCTTCTCGCCGGAGTTCTGCTCGCCTTTGGCCAGAACGGTTTCGTTCTTCCAGCTCTGCAAAAACTCCTGCCATTCGTCGGCGCATTGCGCTTTCCTATCAAATTCATAGTGCTGACGGTTTTCGCAGTCCCGTTACTCGTCGCGCTCTCCATCGACTCCGCTCAAAAGCTGGATCCACTAAAATTTCGAAAGGCACTCCTTGCCATGGTCGCTCTTGTTCTATTGGCCGTTCTGCTCATTTTGCTCGTTGCAATACGCTACCCGTTTCCGGGCGATTCATTCGATATCACCATGCAAAGCGCACTCAAGAGTGCCGGCTGGCTGGTGGCGATTTCGGCGCTCATTTACTTCTATAACCGGCAACCAAAACCAAACTCGCGTCTGCTCTATGGCTGGATTCTGCTCGTGCTCTTCGCGTGCGACGTTTTTACTCACGCTCCGCGCCAAAATCCTACCGTAACTGCGTCCGTTATGCTCAATCATTCCAATGAATCACTGCCCACCACCGATTTTGGCCAGGGACGCCTCATGCTGGCGCCCACCTTCAAAAGATTTTTGGACAATGCATCGACTGCCGATCCCGCCGAAACGTACAAAGGATTCAGGCAAGCTCGGTTCGCTAATTGCAACTTGCTCGAAGCGAGCGCCAAACTGGATGGGTTCTATTCTCTTTATCTCAAAGAAGAATCGGAGCTGCGCGAGCAATTCGAAAAGCTTCACGATTCTTCCTCGCTGCCATTGGCCAGGTTTTTGGGTGTTACACAAATATCCGACCCCAATACTCTCTTTGCCTGGGCGCAACACTTCAATGCCATGCCTTTGATTACTGGCGGTCAGCTTCCAGTCTATTTGGACCACAGCCGGGACCTAACGTCTCTCCTCACGCAGAACTTTGACCCCGCAACAACTCTTTTGCTGAGTCCAGGTTCGCCAACACAAGTCACAAATGCTGCCAAAGTAAGGGTACTCAATGCGACCGCATACCCGGAAGCAATTCATGCCCGAATCGAGGCTTCGGCTGGATGCTGGGTTACCATTGCGCAAACGTTTTATCATCCATGGCAGGCGTATGTGGATGACAAGCCTCAAGAACTCTATCGGGCCAATCACGCCTTTCAGGCGCTGCAACTCGGCCGGGGCATCCATGAAGTGCGCCTGGTGTATCGTGATTGGTGGTTCTTCAGCGGTTGCATTATTTCTGCGACTGCCATGCTGGCTTGCTTAATCGTCTGGGCAAAATTGAAAAACATAACTCCGCATGTTCATCCCCAGGGCGAGAATGCATGAGTGAACTAGCTTGCAAACCTCCACTGGTCG
>DASWRJ010000119.1:0-2860 GCA_036403255.1 Verrucomicrobiia bacterium | reverse complement strand
GCCGGGGCATGCCTCTTGGAACTTCGCGACACAAAATACGGCGGCGATTCCGAACATTTTTACAGGTTGCGTCTTGGCCAACTCAGCAATGAGAGTTTGCCCTGGCGATTTTCCGCAAGCAAACAATCAACTGCTCCCGATCGACCGCTGGAAAAAATAATTCTTAAATCCAGTTCCTCGCCGCAAAAAATTTCCTGGCCGGTGCAACTCGAGGGCACTCTGATGAAGCCCAAACAGCGCGATCTCTATTCGTTTGATGCCAAGAAAGGAGACCGCCTGCTCTTTCGCGGCAAAACGCGCCATCTCGGGTCGCCATGCGATTTATATATGGCCATTCTGGATGCTTCGGGAAAACGTGTCGTTGAATCACCTCTGGCCGGCGAAGATGACACCAGCCTCACCAACAGCTTCAAGGAATCCGGTTCTTATCAACTCATTGTCGAGGATGCCGCGCAACTCGGCGGCCCTGAGTATTTATATCAAATCGATATTAGGCCTCTCCAACTCGCCTTCAGCCTGAGCGTGGAAACAGATAAAGTCCAGGCGTCGCCGGGCGGCAGCTTCGAAATTAAGGTTCTGCCGACTCGTGTGAATTATGACGGCGCGATCCGTATGAGCGTCGAAAGTTCCGTCGCAGGTTTTGTGCTCGAGAAAGATGGTCTTACGGCCAAAACCAATTCGGCCCCGATCAAAATTACTATTCCGCAGGACCTTCAGCCGGGCCAACTCGTGCAATTCAAGCTAGTGGGCCATGCAAAGGTTGATGGCCGGGAGTTTTCCACCCTGGCGACAACTCGCCCGGCTTTTCGCAAAGCCTTTCCGCATCTGCTCTGGTTTCCCGATGAACTGGATGGCTGGATTACTCTTGGCGTAACAAAAGCGAAGTAACTTGCATATTCCGCAAATAAATTGACCGATTGTGCAGCGAACTGGCTGCGCAATCGGTCAATAAATTTCGTCCGCGTGGTTGCCTGATTACCGCACCACGTCACGGCTTTTTCTCGCGAGCCGCACTGCCGCTGGCGAGAATTGCTAATCCTACGATGCCGTTTTGGTTGTAACGCCCTGCTTCTCTTCCGGTCCATCCGGGTTATCTGAGCTCAGGCCGTCCATCAGCGCGATCAGCGGCAGGAACAACGCAATAACGATGCTTCCGACAATGACAGCGAGGAACACGATCATGATCGGCTCCAGCAGGGACGTCATCGCCGCCACCGCGTTATCCACTTCATCATCGAAGTTGTCCGCAATCTTCATCAACATTTCCGGCAACGCGCCGGTTTGCTCGCCGACATCAACCATCGAAATCACCATGGGCGGAAACACGCCCGAAGCTTCCAGCGGAGCCGTGATCGTTTCGCCTTCCTTCACGCTCTCATGCACTGCGGAGACGGCCGCTCCCACGATCACGTTGCCGGAGGTTTCCTTCACAATCGTAAGCGCCTGGAGAATGGGCACACCGCTGCTGACCAGCGTGCCCAGTGTCCGTGTGAAACGGGAAATCGCCACTTTGCTAATCACCGGCCCGAGCACGGGCATGTTTAACTTGAACCGATCAAAAATGCGCCGCCCAAAACGTGTCCGAATGAACGCGACTAATCCAATAATCAAAACAGTCAGAACCGAGGCCGTCACCAAAAAGTGCTGTGCAATGGCGTCGCTGACCCCCAGCACAAACTGCGTAAAACCAGGGAGTGAACTGCCTGGCATCATGTCTTTGAAAATGTCCTTGAACTTCGGCACCACCACGATCATCAGGATCGTCAGGATCGTCACCGCCACGACAATGACCGCTGTCGGGTAAAACATGGCCGCGATCACTTTGCCTTTGATCTTCTGGGCCTTCTCCATGAAGTCCGACAAACGAGCCAAAACGACTTCAAGCACGCCGCCCAGTTCACCGGCTTTGACCATGTTCACGTAAAGCCGGTTGAAAACTTTGGGGTGTTGCGCCAACCCTTCCGAAAATGTGCTGCCGCCTTCAATCGATAACCCAAGCTGCCCAATGATTTCCTTGAGGGTGACGTTCCGTTCCTGCTTCTCCAGCACGCGCAAACCGCGCAACAGGGGGAGACCCGCATCAACCAGCGTCGCAAGCTGGCGCGTGAAAGTGGTGAGGACCTTCGTCTTGACCCGGCCACTCAGGCCTGGAATTTTGATATTGAGGTTTAGGCTGCCGCCCTTCTTTCCCTTTTTTGCTGTAGCAGGTTTGGCTTTGCCGTCAGCTTTTTCCTTGGATTTATCGACCTCGACCACCTTGGTGGGGAAAAGGCCCATCTCCTTCACGCGGCCAATGGCCTCATTCTGACTGGTCACCTCAAGGGTTCCCTTGGTCTCTTTGCCACGGGAATCCATGGCTACGTAGCTGAATTTTGGCATAAGGCAGCCTTTCTCAGGTATATTTCACGACTTCTTCAATAGTAGTATCACCGTCAAAGATTCCGCGCAAGCCATCTTCGCGCAATGTCACCATCCCAAGCTCGACCGCCTTCTGGCGAATGACCACCGTCGGGGCGCGCTCATTGATCAGATTCCGGACGGGCTCACTTACCACTAACAGCTCGAAAATGCCCTTTCGGCCCTTATAACCCGTGTCGTTGCAGTTCGAGCAACCGCGCCCGTAATAAAACACTTTGTCTCCAATGTCGTGCGGTGACAGATTCAGCAGACTTAGTTGATGCTCAGTGGGTTCGAACGGTGTCCGGCACTTCCGGCAGGCTGTCCGTACCAGCCGTTGCGCCAGCACCGCCATCAAAGTCGACGAGATCAGAAACGGTTCAACCCCCATATCCACAAGGCGCGTCACCGCTCCCGGCGCGTCGTTTGTGTGCAACGTGCTCAACACCAAATGCCCGGTCAG
>DASWRJ010000118.1:0-3390 GCA_036403255.1 Verrucomicrobiia bacterium | reverse complement strand
CCTTTGCGCCGCAACTCCAGCCGAAGCTCAGGCCCTGTCGCCACCTCAACGAGCCGCCTTGTCATCTCGGCTTCATCAGTCACGTCCTTCAGTAGCAGCGCGGCCTCTCCGACCACTTCGCCCAGCGCGCCTGCGCTCCCGCAAATGACCGGGCAACCGCACGCCATCGCTTCAATCGCCGGCATGCCGAAGCCTTCGAAGAGCGACGGGAAAACGAATCCCTCCGCCGCGCCGTAAAGCGCGGGCAGTTGCTTGTCCGGCACAAACCCGAGGAACCGAATGTCAGCCGACCAGCGCGATTTGTGCGCGGCTTCGTGAACAACTTCCGCGCCTTTCCAATCGCTCCCCGCCAGCACAAGCTGCCAGTCCAGCCCGGTCTCGGCTTTGAACGCGTTGAAGGCGTGAATCAGCCTCAAATGATTTTTGCCCGGATGCTCGATCCGCGCGACATATAGGAAATATGGCGCAGTCAGTTCGAAGGTTTTGGCCACTTCGATCTTCTGCGCCGCCGCATCCGTTGGATGAAATTGTTCATGATCGACACCATTATAAACAACCGAGAGTCTGGCAGGCTCCACCCGAAAGAAATGCCGGAGATCGCGCGCCGTCGTTTCACTGATGGCGATGACATGGTCCTGGCGGCGCGCCAAATAAGGCACGAAGTAGCGCGCATAAGCCGTGCGCAACAGATCGTATTTCCTCGTCACCGTGAAAGGCGCCAGATCGTGAATGGTCGCCACCATAGGACAGGGCCGCGGCCAAAGCAGGCGGCGATAACTCGGCACGTGCAGCACATCCAGGCGCAGCTCGCGCGCCAGCCGCGGCAATTGCGTTTGATGCCACACAATATTTTTCAATGGTGCACGCCACTGCTCTGCAACACGCATCAGCTCAACCCTCTCCCGGGCAAAATCAAAAAGCTGCAAGTCTTCCTCCAGCGCGAAAACCACAAATTGCTCCTCCTCGGCTTTTGTGAGCATCGCTTTGAGCAGCGCAAACAAATATTGGCCAATGCCGGTTTTACCGCGCTGAATCATCAGGCTGGAGATGCCAATCTTCATGCGTCAATCAAGAAGCCAATCCATGCGCGAGACTCGCAGGATGTCGAGCACCGGCCCAATCGCCCCGCGCAATTGCAGCGTCACGCCCAGTTTCTGGGCGAGCTTGCGCGCGCGCAGCAGGACACCAATGCCGGTGCTGTCGATGAAGCGAAGCTCGGCCAAATCAGCGGGAATGATATCCGTGATTTCCGCCCACGAGCGGATTTCCTGTTCGATGCGGCGCCAATACTCCGGTTCGTTCGCCGCGGTGATTTCGCCGCTCCAAATCAACGGGAGCGTGGCGTGGAAACCATTTTCGGGCTGAATGCTCGCGGGCACGTGCCCGTTGCGGTCGAGCAATTCGCGCGCGGTGAAAATGTCCGAGGCAGTCAGAAAATGGTGCTCCAGGCGGAGGCATTTCAGGACCTTCCGCACCGTCGGGCTCGGGTCCATCAAAACCAGATGGCTGCCGCGCGCGGTCAATCGTTTTTCGAGAGCCAGCAGCAAGCCAATGCCAGTGCTGTCAATGTGTTGCACCCCCGAAAGCTCAAGCACGCAATGATGCCGCTGGGCTTCGCGCCACATTTCAGAATTGCGGGCCAGTGTCGCTGCATCAAACCACCCCGGAGCACGGATGCGCTGCCAGGTTGGTTCGCTGAGTACCACCTCGCCGGGCGAATCGTCCCCCGGCTTTTCGGCCGGACGGCAGTGCAGATACTGGCCGGCGATGGCTCTGCCGAAAAACCAGAGATCATCCACATACCGGCGATAGAGCCGGCGCGGTTCCTGGAGAAGCCGATAAACCCATTCCAGCCCGCTGCGCTGCATCCATGCTGGCGCGCGCTTGACCCGGCCCGCCAGGAAATCGATTGTGCCACCCACGCCAATCGCGACCGGCACACCCAGGCGCCGATAATGCATCGACATCCATTTCTCCGCTTTTGGACAACCAAACGAAACGAGCAGAATGTCTGGCGCCGCCTGGCGAACCCGGCGGCAAATATCGTCATGATCCATTTCCAGGAGCGGTTGAAACGGCGGCGAATAATGCCCCGCTATGATCAGCCGCGGATATTTTGCCGCTGCCTCTTGCACCGCGCGCTCAGCCACCTCGGCTTCTCCGCCCAGGAAAAAAATGCGATAGCCCTTCTCCTCCGCGCGTTCCAGGAGGAGCGGCACAAGGTCCGAACCCGCGACGCGTTCCGGGAGCGCATTACCGAGGAGCTTCGAGGCCCAAAGCAGCGGCGTGCCGTCGCAGAGCACTCGATGCGCTTCGAGCAAAATGCGGCGCAACTCGAGATCCCGCAGCGACTGCACCAGAAAATCCACATTAGCCGTGACGAGATAATGCGGCTCGCGCGAAGCGATCATCTTTTCGATTTCCTCCAGCGCTGTTTTCATCGTGAGATGGTCGAACGGGACACCGAGGAGAACGATGGAAGGAATGATTTCTTCCAATGGCGCAGGCTGTGGAACAGCTGGGCCATCTAAGTCATCAAAAATATATTCGAACTCGGGAAGTTCATCTGGCTGGATAAATTTTCTTTTTCCTTGCACCAGCCTGAGTAAACAACACTCGAACGCAGCGCGGAAATGGGGCATTGTCCCTTGCGTATTTCCCGCAGGAGGCGCGAGTTAGGAGGCTTTAGGGTCTTTACCCTTTTCATCTGAGGTTTACACCCACTTCCGATTCAGGGCAGCCGCGGAATAGCCTGATGTCTCAATATGGCGCAAACTTTCGAATGCAGCCCGCCACTATTTGCGGGCAGTTTCTCCCTATCTCCTCTGCAGCAGGGAATGCTCTCGGACAGCCTCCGCAAAGGCAAACGTGGCAAAGATATCACGCAAGTCGTTTGCGAAACCGTGGAGCCCATCGATCTACCCATTTTTGAGCGCGCGTGGAATAAGTTGGCGCAGCGGCATGAAATCCTGCGCACCAGTATTGCATGGGAAGGCCTGCGAGAGCCGCAACAACGTGTCCACCTGAACATCCATGTTCCAGTCAGGGCGGAGGATTGGTCTGGAATTTCAGACGCGGAGCAAAAACTGCGTTTGGAGAGCTTTTTAACCCAGGAACGCCGGCAAGGCTTTGATTTATCGATAGCGCCGCTCTTCCGGGTCGGCTGTTTTGCTCTCGGCGCAAATCGCTATTTTATCACATTTACTTACCATCACATTCTGCTGGACGCGCGCTCGCTCGGAATTTTATTCGGAGATGTTTTTGAAATTTATGAAAATGAAAAATCCGGCGAGAGCGCCCCGGTCGCTGAGGTTGCATCGTACCGGCGTGTTTTTGAATGGATTCAAGCAAACGATCCAAGGAAATCCGAGGCTTTCTGGCGCGAAATGC
>DASWRJ010000117.1:0-3617 GCA_036403255.1 Verrucomicrobiia bacterium | reverse complement strand
CCCTTGGGACGGATGCGCCTGATTTGGGACGCCCTTTGGGACGGATAACCACATTCAAAATCACCAATCTTTACAGGCCTTGGGACGCATGGGACGGATGGGACGGATTTCCAGCGGATGGGGGGGCCTTTGACCTCTCCTCTCGCCAGCTTTGACGTCCGGCCCGCAAGGGATCAACCTCCACCTGAAAAATTGATAACCTGATGACCTGAAAAACGATTGGCTCAGTCGAGCTGGGTCGAGCTAAACCAAGCTAAACCGAGCTAATTATTTCACTCGCCATCAACCTGCCCAGCCATCCACCATCAACTAAATAGCGCCTGGTTGCGGGCAATTGCGGCTGAAAGTTGAGTCTTAGCCCTTCGTTTTTCACCTCTCAACTTTCACCTTTCATCTCCTGGCCAACGGCTGGACAAGCCTAGACAAAGTCAAAAAAGGGCTAAATATTTTCATCGTCCCACGCTGCGGCTTTTGCCTGGCACAGCAGGATTTCGGCAAACCTGACCTAACTAAATCGCGCTGGCTGGTTTTTTCTCCCTTTCCTCTGTTCGATTTTGTTAACTACCCACCGAATGAAAGCTGTCATCCTTGCGGCCGGCAAAGGCACACGCATGCGCGAGCTCACCAATGAGCGCCCCAAGCCCATGCTCAAGCTCGCGGGCAAGCCGATTCTCGAACACATCATTGAGGGTCTGATTCACACTGGCATCCGGGAGTTTTTCATCGTCACCGGCTTCCGCGCAGAAGTCATTGAAGAATATTTCGCAGACGGCAAAAAGCTGGGCGTCACGATTCATTATGGCCGCCAACTCGTGCAGGATGGCACGGGCAAGGCGCCTGAATTGGCCAAATCGTTTGTGGACGATTCGCCCTTTCTGCTGACCTATGGTGATATCCTGGTGAAGCCGGACACCTATCAGCGGATGGTTGCGCGGTTCAACGAAGACGATTTCTCGGGCGTGCTCACTGTCACCGGCAGCGAAGACGTGACGAAGGGCGGATTGATTTTCTTTGATCCCCATTTTTGCGTGAAACGTATTGTGGAAAAACCGAGCACCGAGCAATTGGACGGCCTGCTGAAGGAAGGCTGGCTCAAGCAAGGCAGCACGGCGTGGTATAACGCTGGAATATACATTTTTCGACCTTCCATTTTCGAATTCACCGCCAAGCTCACCAAATCGCCGCGCGGCGAATATGAGCTGACCGATGCGATGAGCGCATTTATCCAGGCAGGGCATCGCATGGCCGGCCTGCAAATCGAGGGACGCTGGGTCGATGTGCGCGACCCGGAAGTGCTCGCCGCCCTGGAGCGGGATCAGCTTCGCTAATTTTGCCCCTTTTGCCCCTTTTGCGCCTTGCCGAAACGAGTAGAGTAACTCCATGAAACCGAAGGGAACCGTTTATTTGGTGGGCGCAGGCCCGGGCGATGCCGGCCTGCTCACGCTGCGGGGCGCTGAATTGCTCGCCCGCGCGGACGTGGTCATTTACGATGCGCTCGTAAATCCGGACCTCCTTCGGCTCGCGCCCAAGTCGGCTGAGATCATTTTTGGCGGCAAACGCGCGAATGTCCACGCCATCCCGCAGGAAGAGCTAAATGCGCTGCTCGTAACCAAGGCGCGCGAAGGCAAAACCGTCGTGCGGCTCAAGGGCGGCGATCCATATATTTTCGGCCGCGGCGGCGAAGAAGCCGAGGAATTGGCGGACGAACAAATTCCTTTCGAAGTGGTGCCCGGCATTTCCTCTTTCGTCGCCGGCCCAAACTACGCAGGCATTCCGGTGACGCACCGCGAGCATTGCTCGAGCTTTACAGTCCTCACGGGCCACGAAGACCCTGGCAAAAACGAGAGTTCACTCGACTACGCCCAACTGGCCAAAACACCCGGAACGAAAATTATTCTGATGGGTGTGGAGCGCATCCGACAAATCGCAGAATCACTGGCTGCGAACGGGATGAGCATCGAAACTCCAGTCGGCATGGTGCGGTGGGGCACCACCGGCCAGCAGCAGACGATTCAAGGGACGCTTGGGACCATTGCGGATATCGCCGCGAAAAATAATTTTGCCTCGCCGGCTGTGACGGTGATTGGGGACGTCGTGAAGCTTCGGAACAAACTGAATTGGTTCGAGCACCGGCGGCTCTTTGGGCAGCGCATTGTCGTCACCCGCACGCGCGAGCAAGCCAGCCAGCTCTCGCGCCAGCTCTCAGACGAAGGCGCGGAAGTCCTGGAAATTCCGACCATCAAAATCGAGCCGCCCACGAATCGCCAATTTGTGGCGGATGCGCTGCTTGGCCTCGGCACATATGATTGGATCGTTTTCACCAGCCCAAATGGCGTGACCACCTTTTTCGATTACTTCTTAAAGGGGTTCGAGGATTTGCGGGACTTGGGCCCGGCGCGCATTGCGGCAGTGGGTCCGGGCACAGCCGCTAAAGTTAGAGAACTGCACCTGAAGGTGGATCTCATGCCCGAGGAATATGTGTCCCGAAAAATCGCCGAAGCGTTCGCCAAATTCGAGAGCATTGAAAACCTCAAAATCCTGATCGCCCGCGCCGAAGTGGCGAATCCTGATTTGCCGAAAGCGCTCGAGGAAATGGGCGCGATTGTGGATGACGTGGCGTGCTATAAGACTGTGCCGGAAACTGACGACCGCAACGGCGCGGCCGCGCGACTGCTGGACACCGGCGCGGATTGGATCACCTTCACGAGCAGTTCGACGGTGGAGAATTTTCATGCGCGCTTCAATCTGCCCAAGCTGCTGCAGCAATTTCCGAAGATGCGCACGTTGAGCATTGGACCAGAAACGAGCGCGGCCTTAAAGGCTCTCGGCCTCAGCCCAACCGTGGAAGCGAAAGAGCATAATATAGATGGTATGGTGAAGGCGCTGCTGGCGCAGGCCGCCTGGAGTGGAAGGGCGGCAGAAAAAGATTGAAATGGACGCAGTTGAGGAAGGCGATGAGCCAGATATGGGCAAAACATTACTATAATCAAATGAAGTTATCATCGGTAGCGTTGATAAAGGGAATTACCATTACCGGCGGATTATTGGCTTTAGTGTCAGTGTGTACTGCGCTCTATTGGCGGGCACAAGCCGCGAGCAAGGAGACTCGCACTTACGGTTACATTTTGATAGGTTTCTGGGTTCTGGCACCGCCAATTTGGTTTTGGGTCGAGTGGGTGTTCTTAACCAAGCCCCATATGGAAAATCGCGTGAAACATACACATGAGCTCGCCCGCAATATTTGGCTGGCCTTAATCGTGGTTCTTGCGGCCATCCTCGGGATAAAGTGGCCACCAGCCGAATAAATCCGATCTTCTAGAGGTCATACTTCCCTTACGCTACCAGCTCTGATTGCCGATATTATATGATGCGAGATTTTCTCAAAATTAAAGCGGCGTTGCTCTTAATTTGCCTTTTAGCGGCCTCGGTGCGCGCCGATGAGCTTCAAGTTTCCTCCAAAGAGCCTCTGGTAGTCAATGCACCTGCTGATTGGAAAGCGACCAAGGAAAAGATTCCTGCGCCGTTCGAAACTTACAAGATTACTCCTCCGGGCAATCGCAACGCCGCCTGCCTCATTTCGGTTTTGGGGAAGGGTAAACAGGAATTTTTCGATGCCG
>DASWRJ010000116.1:0-3930 GCA_036403255.1 Verrucomicrobiia bacterium | reverse complement strand
CGCCACGAAAAAGTATTCAGATGCGGCATTTGCGCAGCTCGGAAAAGGTCTTGAGCCGCAAAAGGAATTACAATGAATCGGCAGAAATCTCGCGGCGCATGCCTCAAAAGATAATTCCGAAATTTTCCGCGAGCGGTGGCGGCGATTATTACAATACCAACGCCTTTGTCGCGTTTATCCCAGACGCTAAGGCGAGCGGAGAGATTCGAGCTTCATTTCGATTTAATCATTCATAGTGAGAGATAATGACGAGCTTGGCAAGGGCTGTAGATTGGGTCCGACAGAATCCCTAACATGGGCGAAAAGCTGACTGGAAGGCCCGATTGCACCATGCTAGATGTTGCCAGGCGCAGCTTAACTAAATATTACGCGGCTCGACACAAGCATGCACATTCACCGCATTCTTCTCGTTTCGGCGGCAGCGCTGTTGGCTGGATGCGCCTCGAATCGGACACAGGGCGAGTCGCCCGTTTGCGAGGTCCATCACGCACGGATGTCCAAGACGACCGTGCCCATCCACTACGGCCTTCTGTCCATCGGAGATCATGACAGCGCCCGTGACGCTGTGAGCACCAATGCCTTTCCTCATGCAAAGGAATGGGTAGGTGGTGGTTGCCTCGTTCCCATGTTCCCTTCCCGTCGTGCGGTCATTTACACTTGCGCTGTTTGCAAAATCGCACGGCAGCAGTGGGAGCATGATTATGATACCAAACAATGAACGGTCTAAAGATGCGCTGATTAGTTCGACCGAAAACGGGGTGGCGGGGACAATTACTGGGTGCTAGTTTTGCTACCCTGATGAGTGCTTCCAGCCAACGCGATGAGTATCGGACACGCCGCCGGTTCTTCATTGGCGTCGAGGTCATGCTCACGCTCGGATGGTGTGGATTGCTTCTGCACCAGCAGTTCTCCCTCGGCCCTGCCATTTTCGCTGGCGCTTGCTACTGGGCGATTGGCAGCTGCACCGTTCTCTTACTACTCGTGCTCCCCTGGCTTTGGGCGACGCTTCGGCGCGTCGCTTTGATTGGCTGGCTCATGGGCGCTGGTTCGATATTGTATATTCTGATTTACGGACCCGGACATCATTGAGAAACGGTTCGCGGCGCGGGAAGCAAGTAACGGATTTGCTCAGGTTTGCGCGGGCGTGAGAATTATACTCAGTCTAGGAAAAATCTGAGATGAGACACTGATGAATGCAGTTGCTCCACGTATTCGTTTTCGAGCGGCGCGTGAGCGGGCCGGGCTATCACCCACGGAACTGGCAAGCCTTAGTGGGGTTTCGGATGCAGGCATTTGGGATATTGAGGACTGTGATGGGGACTTGACCTCTTGTTATTCGGCCTGCGATGTGCAGAAGTTTTGCCGCGTCCTGGGAATTCGTGCCGCAGATCTGTTCGGAGATAGCTTTTCGGAGCCGCTAGTTTCGCCAGGCGAGTTGGTGCGGCTTATCCACGAGGAGTGCCATTTACGCGGCGTCACGCTAGAGCAGTTTGAAGATGCGGTCGGCTGGCGTCTGAGTGCGTGCATCGAGCCACCAGAAAAACTGCTGGAGGACATTACGGTTGATGGCTTGCAGTGGCTTTGCCGGGAGCTTCGGATGGATTGGCGCAGGGCGATATAATCGCGATAAATCCTAAATCGCGTTGATTGGACACGCTTTCGATCCTGCATCATCCACAATCATTCGGTGACTAGTTCGGCGGAGTTGCGCCGTCTAAATCAAAAATTATGAATACATGGTTCTGGTATGCAGTTGGTGCGGCAATCTTGTATGGAATGCATCAGGTGTTTACGAAGATGGCGTCTGAACGCATCGGCGACGGTCTGGGGGGCTTCATCGTGGAAGCGACTGCTGCGCTCAGCATCCTGGTTTATCTGGCAGTGTTGTATGGGACGGGGCGCTGGAAGCAGCAGGTCAGCCCGCCGGGTGTGGCATATTCGGCGCTGACGGGCTTGTGCGTGGGAGCGGGCACTATTTTGTTTTTTCTGTTGTTCCAAAAAGGCGGGCCGCTCTCGGCGGTGCCAATGATTTTGGCGGGAGGCGCCGCATTGATGGCCGTGGCAGGTATTTTCTTTTTCCACGAGCAGGCGACGTGGCCGCGCATGGCTGGAATCCTGATGGCTATTGGGGGCCTTTATTTGCTGCGGAAGTAAGAGTGCGAATGATCAGTTTTGCAAGGTGAAATCTTATGCCATTCGATCCTACTCTTCCCGCGAACAATGCGCTGATTAGTTCGGCGGAAAACAGGTTGGCGGGCATATCTGCTGAATGCTAGGCTTGGCCACGTTCAGCTCAATCAAATGCTAGGCTACTTCGAAAGAATGAATAACATGCAGCATGCAAAGCTTTCGCAGCACATCACGAGGAAAGTGTTCCTGGCGCTGCTGGCGTGCGTCGCCTCACTTTTAAGCGGTTGTCACACTGCCCACCCTGCTCAGTGGGTTTCCGCTGGCAAACTTATCGTGTCACGGTCTCCCACAGGTATCGCAGTCGAGCTGAGCGTGACTAATATGTCCGCGCGTTCGCTTTTCGTGGCCGCACGATTGGAAGCCAGAGGACCGGCGCAACCATGGTTGGGTGATGCTGGCCATCACACTCCGGCAGCCACGCGGGCCGTGGCGCTGCGCTCGCCGGGCACAAATGCAGTTTTTCATATTACACTCGATGGAGATTTTTCAGTTTGTCGCGTCCGCCTCGACTGCCGCGAAGGAGGAGATTGGCGCGAGAAAACGTATGTGAAGTTTTTCTCCCAGGAGCGCGTGCTGACGGCCGGGCAGTGGGTCTGGCCATGGCGCCAGACATTGATCACCGAGGAGATGAGCCCGCAGCCGAGCGGCCTTTAGCGATTCTAAGCGGCTATGCGCAGCTCCCGTGCTACCAAAATGTGGGTCGCCGACGTTGACGAGAACGGCAACAGGAAGAATGGCCACTGGGTTGACATTCCGGAGCCTGACACCTTTGCCTCGGATGGTTTGCACAGGTTGAGGGTTACGTCTCCCGGTTGTTTCGATCATCGGCGCGCTACACCTCACTTATTATCGCCACGCCTGACCATCGGATTGCGGTGGCTATCGGACAGCGGAATGGTGTTCCACATTTCGACATTTCAGTCGAGTGGCGTTCAGAGCCAGAGACAGAGCGGCGCATCAGACAGTTTTTTGGTGCGCGCAGCCTTGCTCCCTTTCAGGACTACCTCGCCGGTAACGGACGTGTCCCGGATGCTACCCGGCTTCTCAGCTACTATTTGCCCTCGGATATGCAGTTCATCACCACAATCATCAAAGATGCACTTCGAGAGCTTTACCAAATGCGCGAGCACGATGCTTTGAATTTTACCTATCAGGAGCACCGTGGCGCCGTCTAACGCCGCGCAGGTTCCCGGAGCCGCCCCGCGTCTCCGTTTCGTGCTGCCATTCCAGTACTTGAGTACGTCGTGCCATTGGTGGTTGCGGTCAGGAGCCTGGCGAGGTAGCGCAGGGGAACGCGCGGAAAACTGGTTGGCAGGCGTAATTACAGGGTGCTAGGCTTTGCTACGTTCAGCTCAATTAAATATTAGGCCGCTCCATACGGCATGAGTAAGCGACCATACTTGGTTACAGCCTTCAGTTGGATATTTCTCGCGTGCGGCGGGATTGCCTTGGTGCTGAGTCTGATCCCGCCTGCTGACGCTGCAGCGGCTCAGCACATGGCCCAGTTTCGGTCGCAACATCCATTTCAGTTCGCCTTAAATTACGTTGGACCGACAGTCGCCGTGGTCAGCGGCGTGTTTATGCTGCGAGGTTGCAATTGGGCACGCTGGCTTCTCGTCGCGTGATTCGGATACAGCGTCCTCGGCAACCTTTTGGACTCGCCATGGCGATCATTGTTGCTGGGTACAGTATTCGGTTGGATCACGTTCCTCCTTTTTCGACCGCAAGCTACAGCATACT
>DASWRJ010000115.1:0-3934 GCA_036403255.1 Verrucomicrobiia bacterium | reverse complement strand
GGCGCGCCAGTTAACGGGCATTCAAAATATCAGGTGGTTGTCGGAATTCCCGCGCACGTTTCATTCGCTGATGTGCGAGTGCGAGCATGTTTATCTGAATACGAACGAGCATAAGCGCGCGGTCGTGACAGTGGAAAGCAGGGACGCTCGGTTTATTGCCGATTGCCAGGCGAAATATCCGCTGCATGAGTATCATCGGCTGGCGCGGCTGATGCATTCGTTGCGGGTCGTCAAATCGCAGGTTGAGTTGGATGTGATTCGCAAGGCGTGCGCGTTGACGGACAAAGGTTTTCGGCGCGTGCTCAGGTTTGTGAAGCCCGGCGTCAGCGAGACGCAAATCGAAGCGGAGTACGCGCATGAATTTATCCGCGCGGGCGGGAATTTCGCTTATCAGCCGATCATCGCCTCGGGAGAGAACGCGTGTGTGCTGCATTACGTGGATAATGACAAGAGTTGCAAAGAGGGCGACCTGCTGTTGCTTGATGTCGCGGCGAGTTACGCGAATTACAATGCTGATTTGACGCGGACCATCCCGGTCAATGGCCGTTTCAGCAAAAGGCAGCGGGAAGTTTACAACGCCGTCTTGCGCGTGCTGCGCGGATGCATCCAGGGACTGGCGATTGGCAAGTTGCCGCGCGATTGGCAGAAGGAAGCCGAGAAGATGATGGAAAAGGAATGTGTCGATTTGGGATTATTGACTCCCCGGCAAATAAAGAAGCAGGACGCTGATAATCCCGCCGTCAAAAAGTATTTCATGCACGGAGTCGGGCATCCCATCGGCCTGGATGTGCATGATGTCGGTTTCATGACGGAGCCGATCAAGGCTGGTTGGGTGATGACTGTGGAACCGGGCATTTACATTCGCGAAGAAAAACTGGCGGTGAGATTGGAAAATATGGTGCTCGTGACGGAGAGTGGAGTTGTGGATTTAATGGAGAAGGTGCCGCTAGAAATTGAGGAGATTGAGGCGGGGATGAGACGAAGAGGCAAGTAAATTGGGCGGCGTCACGTTTTACGGTTGCTGCGCTTCGATGTTTCTACTTCCGCAATCGTGGCAACCTCAATTATTTTGAATGACTCATCAGATTTGTACACTGCGAGCGTGCTTCCTTTCGGACTAAATGCGATCCAAGCGGCGTTACCGACAGTTATCCTTGAACCTTCAGCCAATTTCAGCACAAAAGGCTTAAAAGGTTTGGCTCTGGCCAATTCGCGGATTGCGTCGAGTTTCATAGCTGGATATTTTTCATTCGTTTGAATTCAATTGCAAGCGCACTCAGTCACAGGACAACCTGTTCCAAAGAAACTTTTACATGAATCGAGCAAATCACCTCTGGCAAGGCGTCTTCCCCGCCATTACAACGCAACTAAAGCGCGATCAATCGCTGGATCTCGAGGCAACAATGCAGCACGTCGAAGTGCTGCTCGATTCCGGCGTGAACGGGCTGATCATGCTCGGCTCGCTCGGGGAAAATCAATCTCTGGCACCCGGCGAGAAAAGGAGTGTTCTCGAAGCTACCGTTAAACACGTCAAGGGCCGTGTTCCGGTCTTGAGTGGCGTCGCCGAAAACAGCACCGCCGCCGCCTGCGAGTACGCGCGCGACTGCGAAAAGATCGGCGCGGACGGTTTCATGCTCATGCCGGCCATGATTTACAAAGGCGATGCGCGTGAGACCATGGCGCACTTTCGCACAGTCGCGAAGGCCACTGGGTTGCCGATAATGATTTATAACAATCCGCTCAGTTACGCGAATGACATCACGCCCGAAATGTTCGCCGAACTGGCGGATGTCAAAAACTTCGTGGCGCTCAAAGAGAGCAGCGGCAATACTCGGCGCATCACCGATTTGCGAACGGTTGTCGGAGACCGTTACGCCATCTTCACTGGCGTCGATGATCTCGTCCTCGAAAGCGCCATCCTCGGCATTGATGGCTGGGTGGCGGGGACAGGAATCGCGTTTCCGCGCGAGAATCAATACTTTTGGGAACTTACCCGTGCCGGAAAATGGGACGAAGCTCGCGAGCTCTATCAATGGTTCACGCCGCTTCTGCACCTCGATGTGCACGTGAAGTTTGTGCAGTACATCAAGCTCGCCATCCAGGAATGCGGTCTGGGGGCTCAATGGGTGCGCGCCCCGCGTTTGGCGCTCGCCGGGGAAGAACGCAAAAGCATTCTAAAAATTATTCGGCACGGCATTAAAACCCGGCCCAAGCTTCCGACCAAGAAGCGTCGTTAGAATCATGCCCTCGATGCGCAAAATCCACATTGTAGATTCCCACACTGCTGGCGAGCCAACCCGTGTTGTCCTCAGCGGCGGGCCAAAGCTCGGTTCCGGATCAACGGCTGCGCAGTTAAAGATTTTCAAAACACGCCACGACAAGTTTCGCTCCGCCATTGTCAATGAACCACGCGGCTCGGATGTCATGGTGGGAGCTTTGCTCGTGAAGCCAGCCGACAAAAGTTGCATCGCGGGTGTAATCTTCTTCAACAACGTCGGTTACCTCGGCATGTGCGGACATGGCACGATCGGCGTGATTGCTACTCTTGCGCATCTCGGCCGCATCCGCCCGGGAGAGCATCGGCTTGAAACCTCCGTTGGCATCGTCACCGCAAAACTGCATCGCAACGAAAGCGTGTCTCTGCAAAACGTCCCCAGCTACCGAAAAGCCGCCGGCGTCCTCGTCAAAGTTCCTGGCTTCGGTCCCATCAAGGGCGATGTGGCCTGGGGCGGTAATTGGTTTTTTCTGGTTCAGGATCACGGCCAACAACTCGAGCTCTCTAAGGTCGAGAAGCTGACCGAATTTTCCTGGCTTATCCGCAAAGCAGTGAATGCGCAAGGCTATCCAGAAGTCGATCACGTCGAGCTTTTCGGTCCACCAGGTTCCACAAAGGCCCACTCGCGAAATTTCGTCCTTTGCCCCGGCAAAGCTTACGATCGCTCGCCTTGCGGCACAGGCACCAGCGCGAAGCTCGCCTGCCTCTTCGCCGATGGCAAACTAAAGCCCGGCCAAATCTGGCGCCAGGAAGGAATCCTTGGCACTTTTTTCGAAGGCTCGGTCGCCGAACACGACGGACAGGTCATCCCCACCATCACCGGCCGCGCTTATGTAAATGCCGAATCAACCTTGCTCCTCGATTCGCGCGATCCTTTTTGTTGGGGCATTCGAAGCTGAGCCATGGCGAAATCGGTTTTGATAATTGGCGGCGGTGTGATTGGGCTCTGCACCGCATATTACGCGCTGCAAAAGGGGCACAAGGTCACGATCCTGGAGCGCGGCACTTCGCAGCACGATTGCTGTTGCCGGGGCAACGCGGGCATGATTGTGCCGAGCCATTTCATTCCTCTGGCCGCGCCCGGCATGGTCACTCTCGGCCTTCGCATGATGGCTAATCCCGAAAGCCCGTTCTATATCAAGCCGCGCCTGAGCGCCGGACTGGTTGGTTGGGCCTGGAAGTTCTTTCGCGCTTGTAACGCCGATCATGTTAACCGCTCGGCTACGCTTCTGCGTGACTTGAGTCTGGCGAGCCGGCAATGCTTCGATGAATTGTCGCAAATCACCGCAAATGATTTCGGTCTGGTAAAAAAAGGTCTCCTGATGCTCTGCAAGACCGAGCACGCCCTTGCCGAGGAGACCAAAACCGCCGCGCGCTCCAATCAACTGGGCATTCCCGCTGAATTGCTGACACCCGAAAAAACCGCCGCCCTCGAACCCGGCCTGAAAATGGACATCGCCGGCTCTATTTATTTTCCGCTGGATTGCCATCTCACTCCCGATCGTTTCCTCGCGTCGCTCACTAAGCTCATCAGAGCCAGTGGCGGAGATTTTTCTTTTGAAACGCAGGTGAATGGTTGGCGCACCAGTTCCCGCCAGATCGACGCAGTCACAACCAATAAAGGCGAATTCCGCGCTGATGAATTCGTCATTGCAGGCG
>DASWRJ010000114.1:0-10693 GCA_036403255.1 Verrucomicrobiia bacterium | reverse complement strand
CACCACCGGGATTTTTCGCAAATCGGGATCGAGCTTAAGTTCACGCAGGGCTTCGCGGCCGTCTTTCCTGGGCATGTTCAGGTCCAGCAGTATCAAGCCCGGTCGCGGATGAGGAGCGCCCGCGTATTTGCCGCGAGACTTTAAATAATCGAGCAGGTCTTCGCCATTCTCGACAAAATGCAACTCGTTGGGCAGGCGGCATTCAGCCAGGGCGTCTTTAGCCAGCAAACGATCGTCGGCATCGTCATCGGCCATTAAAATGGATATTCCTTTTGTGACTGCAGTACTCATGTAGTGGCCGGTGGTTGGGGATGTTTCACGGGTAAGGTGACAACGAAAGTCGCTCCTTCACCCGGTTTGCTCTGAGCGTGAATTGACCCTCCATGGCGATCGGTAATGCGGCGGCAAACCGCCAGACCGACTCCTGTGCCTTCATATTCGGTGCGGCCATGGAGCCGTTGGAACACGGCAAAAATTTTGTCACTGTACTTCTCGTCAAAACCGATTCCATTATCCTGGATTTGTAATTCGCAAACCTCATCAGACGGTTCCGTTTCGCCTCCGGTGCCAAATGGTTTTTTAACTGTCTGAGCACTAATCTTTACCACTGGCTGGGCATCTGGCGTTTGAAATTTAAGGGCATTGCCGATGAGGTTCTGCAGGAGTTGCCTCATCTGCAAAGGATCGGCGTCTATGGTGGCCAGTTCACCGACTTCTATCTTTGCTTTTGTCTGCTCGATGCGGACCTCGAGATCGGTAAGTACTTCGCGTGTCACCTGGCCAAGGTCCACCGGCACAAACGGCTGAGTCGTGCTAATGACCCTGGAGAAAGTGAGCAAATCATTTATAAGCGTCTGCATACGGGCAGCCGCGCTCTGCATGCGCTCCAGATAATCGCGTCCGTCCTGCAACTGGACCGCGTCGCACTTGGTCTTTAATCGGTCTCCAAACGCCTGAATCTTCCGCAGGGGCTCTTGCAAATCGTGCGATGCTACGTAAGCGAATTGCTCCAGCTCGGAATTGGAGCGGGCCAGTTCTGCAGCTTTGCGCGCCAGGGCGTCTTCGGTGCGCTTACGTTCTGTGATGTCTTTGAAAATGACCACTGCGCCCACTGGTTTGTCCTTTTCCAAAATCGGCGTGCGCACATATTCCACGGGAAACGAATTGCCGTCCTTGCGATGAAAAATCTGTTCGTTCTGATGTTCGCCGTTCGGTTTGCTTTCCGCCGGCATGGGCGATCCCGGGGGCAGGTGATAAAATATTTCCGTCTCCAATTTGCCGATCATTTCCTCGACTTTGCGGCCCGTAATTTTGGCGGCTGCCGGATTGACGAAGGTCGTTTTCCCCTGCATGTCGAGGCCGTAAATGCCTTCACCGGCAGAGTTCAGGATGTGCTCATAGCGCCGCTGCAACTTTTGCAATTCCTGCGTGCGCGCCTGGACGTGCAACTCGAGAACATCTTTCGATCGCTCCAACTCCTGTGCTTGCTGAGCCAGTGCTCGCTCGGCGTGCTTGCGTTCATTGAGTTCGGCTTCCAGTTGGGCGTAAGTGCGCGATAAGGTGGCGGTCCGTTCGACCACACGCTTTTCGACTTCATCATTCGCCTGGCGCAATTCCGCTTCCAGACGGCGGCGCTCGTTCGTTAAACGTTGTACTTCATATTCGATTTGGTTTAGCTTATTGCTATTGGCCTGCAATTCGGCCGTTCGTTTGGCCATGCGGTCCAGGCAAGCATGGCGCCACCAAACAAAACCGAGGACTACCACAAGCATCAGACCCGCGCCACCGGCTGCAGTGGATAGAGTCACTTTGAGGGCCCAATCATCCACCTGCTTGAGGAGACGCCCAAGTTTTTGGTCATCGTTGGCGATGGTATTTCCGCTTCCAGTCTGTTGCGGGGTCTGCGCGCCCTCCCGATAAATGTAAAGGCCTTGGGCTTTGGCCTGTTCGCGCATGGCCTGGGCTCCTTTGAGGTAAATCCATGTGCTCAAACCCATGGTGAGGGCCAAAACCAGGGCCGAAATAAGGACAACCGGCTTCATGGCCGGTAACCTTGTTTCGGGGGCTTCGAGCATTGCTCCGGAAACAGCGTTTGTCGTTTGCACCTTGCGTAATTCTAGGGCTGATTGACTGCGACCCAGACTATGCCTGGGCCTGACTAAAGCTACCGAAGCACAAGGCATGCCCCGTCTGGAATGTGGAATTTATTTCCGTCTCTCTCAGGATGTGACGCTCTTGACCCACTTACAGGGAACGTGTCGTTAGGCAAGTGGAACTTTTTACCCTGCCGGTGGGGCAAAGGACCCTCGCACACCTGCCAAGATGAAATTGGACAGTGACTTGCGCTTTTGAGGCAATTTTTAGATTCTACGTGTGGTGAAATCTTTTCCCGAACGATTTGGGATAATAGCTGGCAGCAAATCTTTACCAATGTTGCTAGCCAAGCAGGCTCGTGTCTTGGGGGTGAAGCGAATCATTGCGGTCGCTTTCGAAGGAGAGACAGACCCGGGTTTGGCATCGATGGTAGATGCTATTGAGTGGATTCGCGTAGGCCAACTTTCGAAAATGATCGCATGTTTTAAGAAACACGGTGTTTTGGAGTGTGCCATGGCTGGCCAAATCGCGCCTAAGAACTTGTTCGATCTGCGTCCGGATTTTCGCGCGCTGGGCTTGCTCCTGAAGCTAAAGGAAAAAAATGCCCATACTCTCTTCACGGCTATTGCAGATGAACTGCACAATGAGGGTGTGGAACTTATATCAGCGGTGCCGTTTCTTGAGCCGTTGATGCCGTGCTCAGGCTTTCACCTGGGCCGGGCCCTTAGCGCTGAAGAAAAAGAGGACATTGTGTTCGGCTACAGGGTAGCCAAAGAAATCTCGCGGCTGGAGGTTGGCCAAATTGTGGTGGTCAAAAATGGCACAGTGCTGGCAGTGGAAGCCTTTGAAGGGACAGACAAGTGCCTGGCGCGTGGGGGAGAACTGGCGGGCAAGATCGGTGGGGCAGTAGCTGTAAAAGTTGCCAAACAAAATCACGATATGCGCTTTGATATACCATGTATTGGAGCGCAAACGATTCAAACTTGTGCCCAGTCGGGCATCGCTGTTCTTGCGCTTGAACCGGGCAAAACTCTGCTCCTGGACGCGGCGGAGGTGGAGGCGCTGTGCAAGAAAAGTAATGTGGTAGTGACGACTGCCAGTTAGAGGAATTCCATAAGGCAGAAAAGTCGCTCAACCCGGAGGTGAAAGTATAGCCTAATCTATATTTCTTTATTGACTAAAACATTTTTGCAGTTTAATCATGCTTTTATGAATTCGGCCGATCCGAATGAACAAAGCGAGATCACCGCGGCGACGCCCGCTCCGATTTCCACGGATTGGGCACCGGCGAAACCGGCGTGGAACCTCGATGCAGAGACACCAAGTTTGCCGGAAGTACACCGGAGTGTGGCGGTGCCTCGGGAGCTTGGTTTTTGGCGGAAACTGCTGGCCTTTTCAGGGCCGGGCTATTTAGTGGCGGTGGGTTATATGGATCCAGGAAACTGGGCCACGGATTTGGCCGGTGGTTCGGCTTTTGGCTACAGTCTGCTGAGCGTCATCCTGCTTTCAAATCTGATGGCCATAATCCTGCAAACGCTTTGCGCCAGGCTCGGCATTGTGACAGGACGGGACCTTGCGCAAGCTTGCCGCGATCATTATTCGAAACCGGTTTCATTTGGGCTGTGGGTGTTGTGTGAGATTGCAATTTGCGCATGCGACCTGGCGGAGGTTATAGGGTCGGCCATTGCGTTAAACCTGCTGTTTAAGATTCCGCTGGTTTGGGGCGTATGCATCACGGCTCTTGATGTGCTCATGGTGATGTACTTGCAGAACAAAGGATTTCGCTATCTCGAAGCACTGGTGGTGACGTTGATGCTGACGATTGGCCTTTGCTTTTTGGCGGAAATAATTTTTTCAAAACCCAACCTGGCGCATGTATTAAAAGGGTTTGTTCCGACGCCCGAGATTTTGCGAAATAAGGAGATGCTCTACATTGCCATTGCAATTCTGGGAGCGACGGTGATGCCGCATAATTTGTATTTGCACTCATCGATTGTACAAACAAGGAAATATGAGCAGAATGCGCGCGGGAAAAAGGAAGCTATCCGATTTGCAACCATAGATTCTACGCTGGCGCTGATGATCGCCCTGTTTATCAATGCAGCAATTCTGGTCGTATCCGCAGCCACATTCTTCACCCGTGGCCAATATAAAGTGGCTGAGATCCAGGACGCATACGCGCTTCTTTCGCCAACGCTCGGCGTCACATTGGCGGGCATGCTTTTTGCAGTTGCGCTGTTGGCCTCGGGTCAAAACTCCACTCTCACCGGAACACTTGCTGGACAAATTGTCATGGAGGGATTTCTCAATATCAGGCTTCGGCCCTGGTTGCGGAGATTGATCACGCGCCTGCTGGCCATCATTCCGGCAGTAATCGTCACGCTTATTTATGGTGAGAGTGGTACCGCAAAATTGCTGATTTTGAGCCAGGTGATCTTGAGTTTGCAACTCGCCTTTGCTGTGATCCCTCTCATTCAGTTCACCAGCGACAAAGCGAAAATGGGGGAGTTTGTGAATACAGGTTGGATGAAGCTTTTGGCCCGGGGCACCGCGGCGATTATTGTGTTAATGAATATAAAATGCCTTGTCGATCAGGTGGCAAAATGGGTTGGATAGGAGCACGGCATGTATAGGAAAATTTTAGTCGCGCTGGAGAACAGCCGGACAGACAAAAGTCTATTGGCGCATGTGCAGCAACTTGCTGGGTTGGCGCACTCGCAATTGCTCCTGCTGCATGTGGCTGATGGATGGGCCGCGCGCAATTTCAACTCTCTCAAGCTTGCCGAGTCCGAGGAGATGAAAGCAGACCGAACTTATTTGGAAAACACCGCGGAAAGCTTGCGCACGGCCGGACTGATAGCTTCGGTTCAACTGGCTTTGGGCGATCCGCCGGCGGAAATAATCAAGACAGCTGAACGGGAGAATTGTGACTTGATCGCAATGGGCTCACATGGCCACAAACTCGTGGGCGATTTGGTATTTGGAAGCACCATCAATAAAGTGCGCCATGACACAGATATACCCGTTTTGCTTGTGCGCGAAATCAAGTAGGCGGGCAACAAGGCTTTTGAGGGGCAATACGCAATGCGCCAGTCCTTGCGAACTGGCGCACGCGGCGTGAAAACGGCGTTTGGGAGGCTATTCGCCGCTTTCTCGCAAAACTTCAAAGCGGCTGGTGCCACCGCTTATGAAATTGATTACAAATAACTTTTTAGGGTCCGAAGTCTTCAGAGCTTCACGAAACTGTTTCGGGCTGGCGATGGGTTTGTGATTTATCTCGGTGATGATGTCGCCCGGGCGCAGTCCTTTGCGCTCAGCGTGGCTCCCGGCTTCCACGTCGGTAATAATAACGCCTTCTGTCTTTTGAACGCCATATTGCTCAGCCAATTCTTTGGTAATAGCTTTCACAGTCAGACCGAGGTTTTTCGTCTCCTCCTCTTTGGGAGTTTCACGTTTGGCAACCACCGGCATGGGGTCTTCGGGCCAGGCGCCAGTGTTAAGTTTCACCTTAATCGTTTTCCCATGCTGCGACTCGTCGAGCCGATGAACGTCCAGGATGACAGATTGCCCAACTTTTTTGGTGCGGACTTCATTCTTCAATTCCTGCGGAGTGCGAACGGCTTTTCCGTCCACGGCAATGATGATGTCGGCGGGCTTAAGATCGGATTTTGCAGCCGGGCCGACGCCCACAATTGAATCGACAACCACGCCATCGGCAACGCCTTTTACCAGTTCAAGCAATTGCGGGTCGCGGCGCAGTTGATGGATTTGCACGCCGAGCCAGGAGCGGATGAATTTGCCATCGGCGATAAGTTTCTCGGCCACTTCCCGCGCGAAATTGACCGGAATGGCAAAACCCACGCCCGTGTGCATGCCGCGAATGAGCGTATTAATGCCAATTACTTCGCCATTAATGTTGATGAGAGGCCCGCCACTGTTACCAGGATTGATGCTGGCATCAGTTTGGATAAAATCCTGGTCCATGGTGCGATCACTCAGGATTTGCGTGCGGCCTTTGGCGCTGACATGGCCGAAGGTGACGCTATAGTCCAATTCGAACGGTGCGCCAATGGCGATGGCAAATTCGCCCACGCGCGCTTTGTCGGAATCGCCGAGCTTCGCTGCAGTTAGTTTTCGGCCTTTCGGATTTATTTTTATGACAGCCAAATCCGACTGAGCGTCCACGCCTCGAATTTCGGCGTCATATTCATCGAAGCTGTCTTTGAACCGCACTTTGATTTTTTCGGCTTCATCAACTACATGGCGGTTGGTGAGAATGTAACCTTCTTCGCGCAGGACGATTCCTGAGCCTTGAGCATCAAATACCGGTTCCTCGCCCTCCGGGTGCTGGCGCTTGGGTTCGTCTTTGCGTTTACGCTCTCGTTGCTCTTCCAATTGTTTGCGGAATTGGCGCGGCACCATGTCCCAAAAGGGGCTAGCCTCATCATCCAGGTCGATGCTCGAGGGCTTGTGTGCTACTCGAATGACGACAACGGCTGGGGACACATTCTCTGCGGCCTGGACAAAGGCTTCATTCAGTTCACGGGCAAGATCCAGGGGTGAGGTGTCTTTGGCCTGTAGAGTTAAGGCCATCGCTGCGGAGACAAGGGCCGCGGCGAAGAAAGCAGATACAGGCTTAAGGCGTTTAAGACGCATAGACGTGGTTTTCATTAGTTTGAGCAATTGCTGATTAAAATGTTCAATATTATGCGATCCGCCAGATGGCCCTGTCCAGCGCATTGACTTGCGCTGCGCGGGCCGATAGTTTCTCCGCTAATAGAAAGAGACTCATGCAGCCCGTCATTGAAAAATTGCTAATTTTACAGGACCGCGATCGGAAGTTAATCAAGGTCAGAGAAGAACTTGCGCATATCCCCCAGGAACGCGAGTTACTCCAGTCCAAAGCTCAAAGCACCCAATCAGAACTGGACACGGCAAAGACTCGCGTAAAACAGATTGAATCTGACAGGAAAAAGCTCGAATTGGACGTGGAAGCCAAGAAACAGCAGATCGATAAGTACTCATTGCAGCAGTTTCAGACCAAAAAGAACGAAGAATACCGTGCGCTCAGCCACGAAATTGAAATGTGCAAGGAGGCAATTTCGAAGCTGGACGATCAGCAACTCGAACTAATGGAGCAGGGAGAAGCTGCCCAAAAGCAGGTCGCCATCGCGTCGCAAGCAGCCTCGGAAGCCAAAAAGGCGATCGACAGCCGGCTCGGTGATCTGGCGGGACGCGAACAGGATTTGCAGAAGGAACTTGCGGAACTGACCAAAACTCGCACCGAACTCGCTTCCGCGGTTGATGAGTCCACCCGTTCTCGTTACGAGCGACTCCTCAAGACCAAAGGGAGCAGTGTCGTGGTAGGTATTCAGCATGGTGTTTGCGGTGGGTGCCACATGCAGCTTAGCCGGAGTGTGGTAGTGGCTTGCCAAGGCGAGCAGGAAATCATCACCTGCCCCAATTGTGCCAGGATATTATATTACAGCCGTGACATGGATATGGTCGTCGCGGATTAACCGACAGGTCATAAACGGCTGAAATTCTTTCCCGCTGCAGCCTGTTGGCCTCTCGCAAGACTGAATTACCGGAGGTTCTTGTCCTTTTCAAAGGCAGCTGACCAGTTACCATTCTGGTGTGAAAACATGGATTATGCTTTTGTTCATCGCTGCTGCTGTGAATTACCCTTCAGCCATGGCCCAATCAATTCCACAAAACGACAACTTGCAAAGGCTCCTGGCTGCATGTGTTTCACAGACCCTGGAGCACTTCGCCCGCGACAAGCTCGCTTCTAATCAGCTCGCCGTATCCCTGATTGATCTCAACTCAGCTACGCATCCACAACAAGCTGGCTTCCGGGCTAATGTGCCAATTTATCCTGCAAGTGTCGTTAAGTTATTTTATTTGGTCGCGGCGCATCGCTGGATTGAAGACGGCAAACTTAAACAGACGGAAGAGCTGGACCGCGCTTTGCGCGACATGATCGTAGATTCCTCCAATGACGCTACGCATTACGTCGTTGATTTAATCACAGAAACAACCGCTGGACCGGAGCTTTCAAGCGAAGAGATGAAAAGCTGGTCGGAAAAGCGAAATGTGGTTAATCGCTATTTTGCTGGCCAGGGTTTTTTAAAAATCAATGCGAACCAGAAACCATGGTGCGAAGGCCCGTATGGTCGGGAACGCGTGTTTGTGGGAAAAAATTATGAAAACCGCAATGCTCTGACTACGGAAGCTACCGCCCGGTTACTGGCAGAAATTGTGAGTGGCCGTGCTGTCTCAGTTGAGCGCAGCAGGCAAATGATGAACATCCTGCAGCGCAATCCTTTTGAAAAAGTTGAACCATCCGATGAGCCCAACCAAGCCACTGAATTCACTGGCAAAGCCCTTTTACCGGGAACCAAATTATGGTCAAAGGCAGGTTGGACAAGCACCGCTCGGCATGACGCGGCTTACATCGAACTGCCGAGTGGTGTAAAAATTATCCTTGTCACATTTACGACGGGTCACAGCAAAAATGCCGAAATCATCCCATTTGTCGTGCGCAAAGTTATGAAGAACCTGGCGAAGCCCAAATAATGCATGGAATACTGCGGTGCGAGGGAATACTCGCCTGCGCTAAGCATCCTACTTGAATGAGACCACCTGCAAGTTGTCCAAGTTTGCATTGAAAGCCTGCTTTGTTCTATTGAATACAATTTGCATTGCCTTTCCCTATACGTAATCTAACAGCGAAATCGAATGCGCCAATTTACGAGCATTGCGCGGAATGCATTTATGGAATTGATTCGGCAGCCTATTTTTTTGCTGCTGATGTCGAGTTCTGCCCTTTTCTCACTCTATTTGGCCAGCATTCCCTATTTCGGATTTGGGGATGACCCAAAACTCGTCAAAGACAGCGTGCTAGCTGTGATGCTTCTGGCTGGTTTGCTGGGCTCGGTGCTGAGCGCGTCCAATTCTGTAGCGCGGGAAATCCGCACTGGCACTGCACTGGCGGTGCTTTCAAAGCCTGTTGGGCGTGCGACATTCCTGCTGGCGAAATACGCGGGCCTCGCTGCCGCGCTCTCTGTCCTGACTTACGTCAATCTGCTGGCCGCACTCCTCGCGAGCCGAATGGCTTACGACGCCTACGGTTCAACCGACTGGTATGCATTGGCAATTTTCCTCGGTGCCATGGTCATCGCCTATGCCATGGGAGGGTTCAGTAACTATTTTTTGCGGCGGCCTTTTGTGTCCGACGCGGCGTTGAGCCTGGTTTTGATGGCGACAGTGGCATTTCTCCTGATCAACTTTATTAATAACGAAGGCAAGACTCAGGCTTTCGGCGAAGGAATTGATTGGCATATGGGCAAAGCGAGCCTGCTGATTTTATTTGCGCTTTGGATTTTGGCGGGGCTGGCTCTGGCCTGTTCGACAAGGCTGGAAATGATTTCCACTATGGCGATCTGTACAGCATTCTTTTTACTGGGGCTCATGTCAGATTATTTCTTTGGCCAGCGCGCGGGACACTCGTGGTTGGCCTCCATTTTTTATACAGTGCTCCCGAATTGGCAGGTCTTTTGGACATCGGATGCATTGGAAGAAGGAAAGCGAATCCCGTGGTCCTATGTGGCCAATGCTTTTGCTTATGTTGTGGCCTATGTCGGGGCGGCGCTGGCGGTGGCCTTGTTTCTTTTTGAAGACCGCGAATTGACGTAAGCATGGAACGCAACTTTCAGAAAAACGGCTTGGTTAATTTTTTGCTGCTCCTGAGCATCGGAGTCGCCAGCTTCGTTGCGTCACGATACAGCTTTTCGCTCTCGGGTCAGGTAGCATCCTTCTTTGTAGGTCTTGGTGCTTTGGTGGCTGGCTTGAGTTGGTTCCAAATGCGGCTCCACGAGCGCGAGCGGCTCGAGAAGCTTGAGTTTGACGAGCTGACGAAATCCGCCAGCGGCGCAAATCTCTTCAACGCCCAGGAAACAGAATCCTTTCCCGCGCGGCGCGCACGCGAACAATTCGAGCGCTTCTTTATTCCTGGGTTTACGGTCTTTCTATTCCTGCTGGAAGGCTTTGCCTGTTGGTGGTTGTGGCATTGGCTGCAAACCAATACCCACACCTTGCAGACCGACAAGGGGCTGATCTCGATCGCCATGCTTGGATTGTTCGCTCTGGTGCTCTTTATCATTGGCATGTATTCCGCCAACCTGGCGAGACTGGAGCGACAACGGCTATTGCGGCCCTCCGCCAGTCACCTTCTGCTTGGCGCTTACCTTCTGGCCTTTGCGGTTGCAGGAATCATTTTTGTGCTCGTGGATTTTCCTCGCATGGACGAGCTCTTCGCTTATGCGCTGGTTGTGCTGGCCGGATTGTTGGCCGTCGAAAATGCCGTTAGTCTCTTACTCGATCTCTACCGCCCGCGCGTGCAGGGGCAAGTGGGCCTGTTGCTGTATGAGAGCCGGTTGACCCGTTTGCTGAGTCATCCCGAGGGCCTGTTTACTACCGCAGCGCACGCTTTGGATTATCAATTTGGCTTTAAGGTATCTGAGACCTGGTTTTTTCAATTCCTCCAAAAAGCCCTTGTTTGGATTATCCTCGGGCAACTCGCCATTCTGCTTTTATC
>DASWRJ010000113.1:0-7098 GCA_036403255.1 Verrucomicrobiia bacterium | reverse complement strand
CGGCGGTCGAGGCGATCGGCGATATAACCAGTGAAAGGGCTCAGCCCCGCATAGACCCATTTAAATGCGCCAAGCAACAGGCCCCAATTTTGTTCCAGCCCAATGCCAGGAATGTCTGCCATGATGGAGAACTTCATGTTCGCCATCATTTGGCGATCAAGGTAGTTCAAGAGAGCGACTGGCCAAAGAACGGCGACGATTGTCCAGGCATAAGTAGATGGTTTCATGCTGGACGATGAGGTGACATGATAGTGCTCGGCCACTAACCATGGCTGGAGGCGCCGGGATTTTCCAGCCCGGTTTTGGCTTACTTCGCGGAGGGCTATCTCAGCCGAGATTGGGAACAACGCTGTTCAGAAGAAATAAGACTCAAGCGTTGGTGTGGTTGGCCCAGAATAATGACCTGCGCTGAGCAGCGCAAAATTTTATGAAATGGAACGGACAGATCCGTTTATCTGTGATGAAAGCCACCGCCACCCGAATGGAGTCCGGCATGTACTACTCCACCATGCGATCCACCACCAAAGCCGCCGTGAAATCCACCGCCGAAACCGCCATGGAAAGGAAGGGGAAAACCACCACGAAAACCACCGCCGAAGTGGCCAAACGGCCGGAAGCCAAAGCTTAGTCCAATGGCTGGACGTCCGTACCAATAGTAGGAAGAGTAATATGGATAACCATAATCGTAATAGCTGTAATACGGAGCTGGAGCCGTGTAATACGTTTGATCGACGTAACTGGGCGCCGTGAGTGGAGGCGTATAGACTACTTGCGGTGCCGGCGTGGCGGGCTGGGCTAGTTGTTGCGGGGCAGCAGTTGCTGCGACAGCCATTTGATCGCGGAGCTTGGCATTACGTTGCACCAGGGAATTGATAATCGGCGTGGGGATACCATGATCGTGCAGGTAAATAATATCATCTGCTCGCACCATCACCGGCAGCGTTGTGCTATCGACGTAAGATTGAATAACAGTGGCATCCAGCCCGGCATCCGACATCTTCACAATCTCCCGAGCTACGGGGCAAATCTGCAATTCTCTCAGTTTATCGGCGGTGGCGACCACCGAGACCGCCGGGGCAGGGGGCGCGGTGGCGGTGACTTGGACTTGCTGTGCGCAAAGGTGATCTACGCAGGCGGCCAAAAGAACCGCTGCCACAGAAGCGACGTGAAGAGGCTTTTTCATAACATCAAATATTCGTTTAGCCCCGGTTTCCCTACCGTAATATACCGTTTGGTACGCTTTTCACAAGCGCAATTGATTTAATCGCGGCTGCGCAGCTTGCTCAAGAGGCGCAAAATCTCCAAATAAAGCCAGACGATGGTGACCAAAAGGCTGAAAGCGGCATACCATTCCATGTACTTCGGCGCGCGATTGGCAATTCCATTTTCCACCAGGTCAAAATCAAGAATCAGGTTTAAGGCGGCGATTCCAACGACAACCAGGCTGAAGATGATGCCAATTGGGCCGCTGCCATGAATGTAAGGCACCGAAACGCCGAAAGCGCCAAGGATCATGGTAATCACATACGTAAGGGCAATGCCGAGGGTTGCGATCAATACTCCCTTTGTGAACCCGGCGGTTGCGCGCAACACACGAAACTTATAAAGCGCGAGCATGCCAAAGACGGTGGTCACCGTCAGTAAAGAGGCTGTGATTACAATTCCTTTGAACTTTTTCTCGAGAAAAGCCGAAATCGCGCCGAGCACAACGCCTTCTGCGATGGCGTAGAATGGGGACGTAAATGGCGCAATTTTTGGAACGAACGCGGTGACCAGCGCCAGGATCAACCCGGCGACCAGCCCGGCGATTACAATGGGTCCAGCAGCCGCTGGATCGCTCATGGCTTTTGACCAGGTCAACCCACCGGTGATCAGCAACAGCGCGAGCAAGAGGCCGAGCCGATTGATAAAACCTTCCATCGTCATGGCCCGTCCAGACGCGCTCTCGACGCGGTTGAGCAAGCCCTCGTTTAGCATTGGATTGTTTGATTCCATAATTATGCCGTTAATTTGAAGGCAGCATCTTGAACTTATTCCAGGCCCAAGTCAATTCGGCTCGGTTTCATGATTTACTGGAAAATCTTAACCTGTCATAATCCTTGACGTACTCGCTGGAAAAAGCTCGCCTTAAGCCATGTACAAGATCATCGGCGCGGATGGGAAGGAATATGGGCCAGTTGCCACTGAGCAACTTAGGCAATGGATCGCCGATCGCCGCGCCAATGCACAGACGATGGTGCAAGCGGAGGGAACGCAAGGGTGGCAGCCGCTTTCAAGTATTGTTGAGTTTGCCGATGCGCTCTCCAAAGTCTCCTCGCCAGCGCTTGCCTCGAGCAGTAATCCGCCGGGATTGCCGCCCGGCACAGCTACTCCTGAAATTCCGACCTACCTGTGGCAATCGATTGTTGTCACTATTTGCTGCTGCCCGCCCTTTGGAATCCCAGCGATTGTATATTCAGCACAAGTAAGCAGCAAACTGGCCGCAGGCGATATTCCGGGCGCGCAAGCCGCTTCGAACAAAGCTAAAATGTGGTTCTGGATATCGTTCGCAGTTGGAGCTCTGCTGAACATTATTAGTATGATAGTGTTCATGAGCGGCGGTTTGTTGGGAACAAAGTCACGCCCATGGTGAGCGATTCTAAATGGATAAAAGTTAGCGCCTTTCCACTGGCCGCTCTCCTGGGCGCTGCCTTGCTCTATTTCTTTCCGCCCGAGCAGCACGGTTTTTATCCCCGTTGCCTTTTGCATGAATTAACTGGCATCCAGTGTCCGGGTTGCGGGGGTCTCCGCGCCGTTCATCATATTTTGCACGGGCACTTGCTGACTGCGTTCCACTACAACCCACTGCTAATCACGCTGCTGCCGCTTCTAATGGTGCTCTACGGGGCATGGACATGGAAAGTCCTCACCGGAAAGCCATCCCCAATCCAAATGCGAAATCCGGTTTGGATTTGGCTGCTGGTGGGTTTAGTAATCGTTTTTGGAGTCGGCCGCAATTTACCGCTGGGCTCATTAGCCGCTTTTCGGCTGTAGCGAAATTGCTGGATTTTCCAATCTATAGGCACAGAATGCCGAAAACCTGACGCATGTACAGAATCTTAGGGGCAGACCAAAAGGAATATGGGCCGGTCAATGCCGAACAAATCCGGCAGTGGATTCTTGAGCGCCGGCTTGGGCCGCAGAGCTTGATCATGGTCGAGGGGACCGTCGGCTGGAAACCGCTCTCGCTCTTTCCGGAATTTTCCCAAACGCTGGCCGGCGCCGGACTGAACGTCTCTGCTCAACCGACACCTGGAGTTGTTTATGGAACTGCGCCTGCCTCGCCGCAAAACCAGCTTGCGCTCTGGAGTTTGATTGTAGCCTGTCTTTCCTGGGTTTGTCTGTGCGTGACCCCTTTTGGCGGCATCCTCAGCATCATTTTCGGATTTTTGGCGCTGGCAGAACTCAAGAAGTCCCCTCATCAAACCGGCAAAAATCTGGCATTGGCAGGAATCATCATCGGCGCTGCTAACTTAGTCGGTGTCGGAGCGATGGCCGTCCTTGGTTTTATTTCGGAAATTATTGATAAGGTTAAAGGCCAATGAAAAGGTGAATGAGAGAACCTAAATAAAACATCGCGGTTAACTTGCTTTTCCTATGTTTAAAATAATTGGTGCAGATGGTCGGCAATACGGGCCAGTTTCAGCCGAGGAACTCAAAACGTGGGTAGCTTCCAATCGGGCGAATGCCCAGACAATGGCGCAGCATGAAGGCACCACGGAATGGAAATCGCTGGGCAGCTTCCCCGAGTTTGCGGGGTTGGCTTCAACTCCGCCGCTGTCGGCCCCGCCGCTCATGCCGACGAATGATTTGCAGAAATCAAAGTTAGTCGCTGGGTTATTGGGCATTTTTTTAGGCGGTCTGGGCGTGCACCGATTTTATCTTGGTTATATTGGCATCGGCATTGCGCAAATTGTAGTGACGATTGTGACGTGCGGCTTTGGACACTTCTGGGGCTTAATCGAAGGCATTCTTATTCTGGTTGGCAGCACGATCACCACTGATGCCGAAGGCCGTCCGCTAAAGGATCAGTAACCGGCCGCCAGGCCGAGCACTTTGGCTAACACGCCCAAAAAAATTCTCACGCCCGCAAAAGCGTGGAGCTGCGCGGCCATGAACCAGCTCGCTTTTCCAGGCGCGGGCACGGTGATGGCAGGACGCAAAATTGGTTATTATCAGGCGACCATCATGGTGTTTGGCTTTTTAATCTCAGTTTCCTTCATGGTTTGGTACATCGGTTCGATGTTGCACGGGCTTTTTGACATGGAGACAAATGAACAGATGTTGCGGGATAATTTCACGCGCCACCGCTGGATTCTTTTTGATAGCCTGCTTCTTTGCGGAATAGCGTGGTTCTGGGCATTGATGAGCAGCATCGAAATTTTGCGCTCTGCACAGCGTGAACCACCCCGCATTCCGGCCTGAGGAACCGATGCCGCCTAAAAAGCCCAGGGAAATTCTCTTCGATCTCTTTCGACGGCACTACGGTTACACGCCGCCTTTGGAAGCGGTAGCGCCCGTGCCATTGGAGCTAATGGGCAGCTTCGCGGAAGTGGGCGGCGGACTGACGCTCGGATTGGCCCTCGATCGGGCAGTCCATTTGGCCTTTGCGCCGCGGACTGATGGCAAAGTCGAACTTGTCTCAACCGCGCACGTAGAAAAGCAGATATTCACGCTCCATCAAGGCGGCTCAGCCATAGCATCAAATTGGATCCAACCCATCCAAGCTGTGATCCAGCAACTGCAAAAACGCAGCGCAGTAGTGCGCGGATTCAGCATGGCCTGTCATACCACTATCCCAGAGGAATTGAATACTCAGCACGCGGCAGCACTGCGTGTGGCGGCTGCGCTGGCCTTGCGCAGGATGTTTCCTTACACGTTGACCGCAACGGGAATTTCCGCTCCACCGAAAGCCGACCGGAAGGGCGAGTTAAGCCCGCTCAGTGCATCAGAGATGATTCACCTGGCGCAGTTATGTCAAAAAGCCGAAGGGAATGTTCCTGGAATTCACGGAGGTGTGTCGGCACATCTTTTTTGCTTATGCGCCCGCCCGTTTCAGGCGGTGGAATTTGACTGCCAGAACATAACAATCGAGCAGGCGCCTTTGATCGGGGAAATCTCGATCGTGCTTTGTCCCATGTCGTCGCAACCTGTAAGTAAAGATGAGCCCGATAAATGGAAGCAACTTTCCTTGAGTGCTGCCCGTAAACTTGGCCTTAAATCACTGCGCTCCGCGGACGTCCCTTACTTGAAAGCAAATCGGGCCAGGCTCTCTGAGCCCGAGTTCACGTTCGCCAGGCATATGGCGGCGGAAAATCAGCGCATCATTTTTGCGATGCGCGCACTTAATGGAGGAGACTTGCTGCAAGTCGGGGAGTTGTTGAACCAAAGCTACAATAGCCTTCGGGAACTGTTCGATGCTTCGGAAACTGATGGTTGGATAAAATTGGCCCGAGAGCAACCCGGCTGCATCGCAGCGAGCATAGGCGGGGTGCAATCACCTTCGGCATTTGCTTTGGTGATGCACAATCAAGCAGAGAAGTTTATTGCGCAGATGGCCTCGGCTTTCGCTGCCACCAGCGGCAGAACGTTGCAGCCCATTATCTGCCGAACCGCTGGGGGAGGAAAATAGCGCCAGCGCGCGATTACTGCTCGAATTCGTAGCTGCCGGTGTCCTGCCGCGCGAAGGTCGGGAGATCGTCGCCCGGCCTGAAATTCGAAAGCTGGCTTGTTTCTTCCATCACGGCGCCGGTCGCTTGCAGCTTGGTGTGGCCCAGGTCCGTAATGCCAGAAACGTATTTGGCTGCGCCGCATTGCATGACATCCGTGGCGCGGACCAATTCACGAAACCAATTGGGGAAACGGTTGGTGAACTTAAGCTCCAGAATGACATAGCCTCTATAGCTCAACACCGGCTTTTTCATTTTGATCTTGATGGTCGGGTCGAGGTTCGGCTCGGACAGAACATTGCGATCCATCGTTACGCGCACTTCATCGTCGTCACTCACGTAAGCTTCGCGCATATAAAAAATATGTGTCCGCGGTTTGGCGTTCAGCCCACACATCAGATGAAAAAAGCGCTGGACAGCCACCATGCTGGCCGGATCTTTGGAGAGCATGTGTGACTCGTCTGGCAAATGTCCGCAGAGGAGGAGAGGGACGGCTTCCTGCTTCACACCGCCACGCTGCTTCAAAATAATGTCCTTCATGCGGCGCTTGATTTCGAAAAAGACGGGTGTGCCTGCCTTGTCACTGTAGTAACGCAGGCGGAGCTTGTAGCGGTTTTTATCCCCGTTTACGGTGCGCCAATAAATTTCCAAATTGTCCGTGTCGAGATAGAGGCTGTGCACCGGATAAGAATAATTTGGCCGGCCCACGCCATATTCATCGAGGTTCAGATAGCATCGGACAAAATCACGGACGCGCCCAGCGACCTCTTCTTTGACGAGGTACTTGAGCTCGAACCGCGATTGCTGCATTCGGTCTCTAGCCATATAAAATGCTCAGGTGGCCAAACGAATATGCATTATGCCTTCGGGGCCAAGGTGCTAACCAATATTTATCCCAGTTTTTGACCAAGTTGTCTAATAGATTTCCAGCTTTACAAGCATTCTGGCGTTGCCACGCTTCCGGTTTATGAAACAAGCCTTGCGATGGACTTCAGCACTTTTCCTAACTGGAATTTTTTGCCTGTGCTTCGATGGCGCTTCCGGCAAACAAATCTGGGCCAAATCATTCTTAAACAAGAAAGCTCCTCCGCTGGCGGTGGAGAAGTGGCTCAGCAAAGAGCCGGACACCAAAGGCAAGTTTGTCCTCATCGATTTTTGGGCCACATGGTGCGGCCCGTGTCGCAAAGCAATTCCGGAACTGAATGCGCTGCACAAAAAGTTTGGTGACAAACTTGTAGTCATCGGCATTTCAGATGAAGACGAAGCCAAGGTTCGAAAAATGGCCGAACCGAAAATCGAATACTTCTCCGCCATCGACACGAAAGGCGTCATGAACAAGAAGCTGGAGGTCAAAGGCATTCCGCACGTCATCATTATGGATCCCGACTGG
>DASWRJ010000112.1:0-13713 GCA_036403255.1 Verrucomicrobiia bacterium | reverse complement strand
ACGGTTACGCTGGCCAGCCTGCTTGCCAACGACTCCGATCCCGAAGGCGACGTGCCCCTGACCATTACGGCTGTGAGTGGCACGAGCACCAACGGAGCAAGCGTTTCTCTCGGTGCAACTGACGTCACCTACACGCCAGTGGCGGGTTACACGGGACCTGACTTGTTTACCTATACTGTCACCGACTCACTCGGGGCCTCGAGCACTGGAAATGTCTATGTCTTTGTGACAGATGGCCCCGTGCCAGCTTCCAATAACATCGCGATTACTTCCAGCGCGGGCAGTCGTAAACTGACCTTCCGCGGCACTCCTGGAACGACCTATCGGATCCTGCGTTCGACCTTCGTTACGGGACCGTGGGATACGGTGATTTCGACACAGACTGCGCCACCCAGTGGCATTATTGCGGTAACGGATTCATCGCCGCCTCCGAATCAGGCGTTCTATAAGGTAGTGACGCCTTAAGCTGAGCATTTTACTCGAACGGGCCGGATTTCATCCGGCCCGTTTTCCTGAACGCATTGCCGAAGGAGCAGATTGGCAAGTGCCGTTTGAGGAAGATTAGCGAAATCCAAGTTGCTGCTTAGCTCGAGTGACGCGAATATCGTTGGGCGCCAATGCTTCCGCGCGTTTCACGTACTCGATGGCCTCATTCTGCTTCCCGGCATTGGCGAGTTCCTCAGCCAAGGCAAACATTGTATTCAGATCGCCAGGCGTGCAGCGCAAGGCGTCGCGAAAGGCCTCAATTGCTCCTTTTGCATCTCCCATATGCGATTTGGCCACGCCCAGATTATGATGCGCCGCTGCAAAATCGGGTTTGAGCGCTAGAGCCTGTTCGAGAACAGTGGCCGCATTGGTCCAGCTTTGCTGGCAGATGAGCGCCAAGCCAAGCTGAATGAGACCATTGAGTGAGTTCGGCTGCGCTTGCAGATGCCGACGATAGGCAGCTTCCGCTTCAGCGCAATTTTTTTGCATGTAGCGAAGCCGTCCCAACAAAAGCAATCCTTCCGAATCTTCCGGGAACGCTTGCAAAAGCTGTCCCAGGGCTGCCTCGGCTTCATTCAACTTTTGTTGTTGCAGAAATGTGTTGGCCTGATCGGCGAGCTTGCCCCTGTCAACTCGCAGGTTCTGGACCTCTTTGAGAAATGGGTCAGGCCAATCGAACGCGCGAGCCATGGTCAAAGCGCGGCGCGAGAGCTGGACAGCCACGTCCCGCTGCTGGTTTCGCTGGGCAATTTGGGAGGCGAGCAGGAGCGCCTGCCGTTCGGTAAAACTGTTTGTCAGGGGCATTTGCAGTTCGCGAGTGGCCTCTTTGAATTGATTTTGCGCGGCGTAGATGCGGGCCATTTCGAGATGCGCGGCCGCATGATTTGCATTGCCCGCGAGCAGCGTTCTGAGTTGCACCGCCGCTTCCGCGTATTGCCCACGCTCGACGAGCGCGCGGGCCAGGGCAAATCGGGGTGCGTCAGTCTGGCCTTGGGCCAGCGCGGTGGCAGACCTGAGAGAGCGCAGCGCCGCCTCGGGTTGGTCCTGCAACTCAAGCACGCCTGAAAGATACGGCCAGCGGGGTGATAGTGGTTCCAGGCGAGCCGCATGCGCATAGCACTGGCGCGCTTCGCGTGGGAACTCGGCGGCCTGCAGTACCTGGCCGAGCTTACCCCATGCCTGGGCAGATTTTGGCCGTTGCAGCACTGCCTGGCGTGAGCTGCTGATCAAACTTGCCAATGGCTTGTCAATGGAAACAAGGGAAACTGCGGGGGGACCCGGATCTCGGAACCTGTGTGCAACCAGCAGATATGTTAAACCGAGCCCAAATGTAATCAGCGTAACCGGCGCAGCCAATCGGCGGAGCAGGGGAGTTCTGCGCGTCTGTGGCTTTGCGAAAACTATGACGCGGCCTTTCTTCATTTTCCTTCGCCTCTTCGCAATACCAGGGCTCGATCCGCGGCACCGCCTGAGAAGGTTTCTTTTACGCCATCCGGCCAAAGCACCTCGATAGTTTCCACCGCGCTGCTTGCACCCAACCCAAAATGCAGCGCTGGATCGTTACTCGCGAGATAACTCGTGGCTGGCTGGAGCAATGCCCAATGTGTTTTTCCACCGGCGCGCACGATGGCCTCAGCCCCAACCGCATCCCGCCCACCTGCTTTCGGCAGCACGAGCCGAAGTTTCAGCCAGTGACCGCGATTCGGGGCGACGTTGCGCAACACACGCGCGGGCCCGCCCACGCTGGCGAGAATCAAGTCCGGCGCGCCGTCATTGTCGAGATCCCCAACGGCCAGACTGCGAGCTACCAATGCTGTTCCGGCCAGCGCCTGATTTTGCGCTGACACATCTCGAAATTTTCCTGTGCCATCGTTCGCGAATAATTGGCTTTTTTGCGCGTAGCGACCCCACCACGGATTTACTCCGTCCGCGACGGGCGTGTGTCCCGTGGCAATTCTCCGCACCAGCCCATTTGCGCACACCAGGTCAGGCGTGCCGTCACAATTAAAATCGGCTAGCACAGTGCCAAACCCGGTGCCGCGCCAGTTCTGCTGCTGCAATCCAGCGAGCGCTATCGTGTCCGAAAAAATCCCACGCGGTCCTTGTTTAAAGAGAGAATGAAATTCTTCAGTCAAATGAGTCACAAAGAGATCGCCCATTCCGTCACCGTCCACATCGGCAAAGGCGGTGCCCATGTTGGCGGCGGTAGCTCCCATAGCGTTAAAGGCAACGCCGCGCGCGGCGGCTTCTTCCGAAAAAGTGCCATCATGTTTATTGATGAAAAGACGGTTCGGCCTGCCGTCGTCGGCGCAGAAAATATCCGGCCATCCATCCCCATCAAAATCGGCGCAGACCAAACCGAGCGCTACGCCAGGAGAACGGAATATGCCGCTGTTTTCCGTTCTATCTTCGAAGTGTGGAATGCCCCCGGGCTCTTTGGTCACATTGCGCCAGAGACGTGTGGCCGTAGCTCCAAATGCTTTCGGCGCGCAAAAATCCTGTTCGCCATGCATATCCTTGCAGACATGTGTCGGATCATAATCAACATAATTGCCTACGACCAAATCAAGCCAGCCGTCCCGGTCAAAATCAATGAAGCTGGCTGGTGCGGCCCAGCGCGGATTATCGAGTCCAGCTTCGCGCGTGACTTCGCGAAATTTTCCTCCACCCAGGTTTAGAAAAAGCCTGGTCGCGCCGTATTCAGTCAGCACCAAGTCAGGCTTGCCATCGTTATTTACATCGCCTGCAATTGCGCCCATTCCGCGGGACTGAACATCCAGGCCGGAGCCTTCGCTTACATTCTTAAACGTGCCATTTGCTTCGTGGTGAAAGAGTTGGTTGCGCGCACCTGAATTGGCGCCGCCGTTCTGCACGAAATAAATATCCAGCAACCCGTCACCATCGAAATCAAGCATGGCCACTCCAGAACCAACCTGGTCGGGCATGAAGTAATTTGTGCCAGCCGCATGAGTAAAAATCAGCCCGGAGCTGCTGGTGATATCCGAGAACCATGCGGCCCCGGGTGCGGGGGCATTAGGTTCACGTTTGCACGAGACCAGAAAAAGAATGCCCAATATGGCTGCACCTCCAATACCGCAGCGATGGATTCCACGACGCGAACCCACCGGGCCTTTTGAATATTTCCCGGTCATCACGCCCACTTCATCCCTGGTTTGCGAATCGTTTCCAGCGCTTCTTTGACGCTCAGCGCTCGCCGGGCTTCCAATCCCCAGGTGTTGCACCGGTTGCGCCATTGCTCGCGTTCCTTGGCTGGCGGCGTAAAGGGTTTTGCATGGGCAACGTTTTGTCCAACGAGCAGCGCCAGGTAACCGTCCATCCCGAATGAATTTGATGGATGCAGCAGTTGCGCGCCCGCCACCACGCTCGGCCCATTTTCCTTGTAAAAATCGACGAGGAATTGCGCGCCATGCAGCGCGGTATCGTTCCGTGCGGCGCGCCAAAACGGGGTGTCCAGCCGCGTGTTAAATTTGTAATGCACGGCTAAAAAGTCCCGGATGTCGTCCCAGGCCCGGCCATTGTAATCATTGTAGAGCTTGGTCAGTGTCGCATTCGGTTCACAGAGGCTATCAATCAGCGAGTCAGCGAGTGTGCTCGATTCAATGCAAATAATCTGCAGTGCGGTTGCTTCCAGCGGCTCAACAAATCCGACGGCGTTGCCAATGCCAACGACATTGCCGACCCAATTGCGCGCGTATCTTCCCGAACGAAATTTTACCAGGCGCGGTTCGTTGGAGATCTTTGGATTCTTCCGCATCAATTCCGCCAGTGCATCCGCGTCGCTGATGAAATTAGAGGCATAAACATAGCCGCGATTAATCCAATGCTCATGATCGATTTGCCAGCACCAACCGGCGTCCATGGTTTCCGCCGTGGTGTAAGGCTTGATTGGCTCATCCGTGCGGGTCCAACCGCCGATAACCGCGCGGTCGCAGAAGAGAGCGTCCGAGTAGCTTAGATGCGGCTCACTGAGTGTGCGCCCGAGCAATTCCGAGCGAAAGCCCGAGGCATCCACATAAAGGTCCGCGGTGAAGCGTTCGCCCGTTTCACTTACCAAACAGGCAATGCCTGCATCACCTGGTTCGGCAGTAACAGTCGCATCCTTCACCTGCACACCAAATTGGCGCGCCACGCCTTCCAGCCACGAGACCAGCTTTTTATTTTCCACGTGGAAGGCATGAGGCACCTGGAATTCGGGGAGGCCGTCCGTGCGGCGGGGAAAGGCCTTTTCATGCGCCATCAACGCGGAAGTCCGGCCAGCGAAATTGAACTCGTCATTGTAAAAAAAGCCGCAGTTGCGCGAGAGTTCCGCAAAACGCTGCTGAAACTCGTAGCTGAACGTGTAATAAAACTCGCGCCGCGGACCCCATAGGAATTTTATTCCAAGTTTCCAAGTCGGATCGGCGGTTTCATAAAACTCCTTCGGCTTCAATTTCAGGTACTCGAAGAAATGCTTGGGAAAGGCAATCGTGGTGCCTTCTCCCACGCCGATCACCCCAATCTCCGGACTACGCAGCACAGTAACCGTGAGTTGCGGCAACTTGCGTTTCAACGTGAGCGCCACCATAAACCCAGCGCTTCCGCCTCCGAGCACGATTATGGATTGGACGCTCATAGAATGCCGGATTTTACTCGCTAAACCAGCATACGAAAAGCCGAAATGCGACCACTGACTTTATGACCCAAACTTCGCTTGCCGTTTCAGTTCTAATTGACAGATTTTGTGCATGTCCTTAATTTCTGCCTGTAAATAATGAGCGTGAGCCCCGAATTTTACACTTCGGGGATTTTTATTGCCGGAATGTAGAGTTTTATTGCGAAAACGTGTTCTGGCCGGTGCAGCGCTCGGAAATTTAACTATGGCCAATACAATTTTAATCGGCGCCCAATGGGGCGATGAAGGCAAAGGCAAGATTATCGACGTTCTCACGCAGGACGCGGATGTCGTCGTGCGCACCCAGGGCGGCAATAACGCCGGGCACACCGTCTTCATCGGCGACAAAAAATATGTCCTGCACCTCATCCCTTCCGGAATTTTGCGCAAAGGCAAAATTTGCGTCATCGGCAATGGCGTTGTGATCGATCCCATAGGGCTGGTGGACGAAATCAAGGGCCTGGGCAAATTGGGGGTCAAAGTTACTGATAACCTCCTGATCAGCGAAACAGCCCACCTGGTTTTGCCTTATCATCGCGAACTGGACGCCCAACGCGAAATTCTCAAAGGAAAAAATAAAATTGGCACGACCAAACGCGGCATCGGCCCGGCCTATGGCGACAAAGCCGCCCGGACCGGCTTGCGGGTCATCGATCTGATAAATCCCGAGCGCTTTGAGCGCCAGCTCAAATTGAAGATTAAGGAGAACAACGAAATCCTGAAAGCATTCGGCGCAAAAGCCCTTTCCTTTTCCAAAGTCCACGCGGCCTATCGCGAAGCTGGCGATTTCCTGAAGTCATATGTGCGCAACACCGTTGTTTACCTGCACGACGCCACGCGCAAAGAAAAAAATATTCTGTTCGAAGGCGCACAAGGCACCTTCCTCGATATCGATCACGGCACCTATCCGTTTGTCACGTCCTCGAATACTACGGCCGGCGGCGCTTGCACTGGCTCCGGCATTCCGCCGCATCGCATGGATCGAGTCGTGGCCGTGATGAAAGCGTACACCACGCGCGTGGGTGAAGGGCCGCTGCCGACCGAGAGCGCCGAGATTGCTGACATGCTGCACGCGATGGGCCGCGAATTTGGCGCGACCACAGGCCGTGCGCGCCGCTGTGGCTGGTTCGATGCCGTTGCCACGCGCCATGCAACGATGGTCAATGGCATCGACGAACTCGCCGTGACCAACGTCGATGGTTTGGACACGCTCGATGTCATTCGCGTTTGCGTCGGCTACAAAGTCGGCTCTGAGCGCTACAACTACGTGCCCAACGACATTGATATCTTAAGCCGCTGTGAGCCCGTCTATGTTGATTTTGCCGGCTGGAAAGAGCCGACCAACAAAGCTAAATCCTGGAAAGACTTGCCCTCGGCCGCGCGCACCTATCTTAAAGCCCTCGCGGAACTCACCGGCGCGCGCCTCGCGATCGTCTCCGTTGGACCCTCGCGCGATCAAACGATCTTTCTCTAGGCCGGGGTTGCATGGCATGAGCTCTCAACCTCAACTTAGCGCCAATGCCAAGAGCGTCCTGCCCACGCACATTGCCGTTATCATGGACGGCAATGGCCGCTGGGCCCGGGCCCGCGGCCTGCCGCGTATCGAAGGGCATCGGCATGGAGCAGAGTCCGTGCGCGCGGTGGTGCGAGCAGCTGGGGAAATCGGCATTAAATATCTCACGTTTTACGCGTTTTCAGTTGAAAATTGGAGCCGGCCGAAGGATGAAGTCGATGCGCTCATGAATTACCTGGCTCGCTTTCTCAGGAGCGAACTGGGGGAGTTGCAGAAAAATAACGTGCGGCTGGAGGCGATCGGGCAAATCTATCGCTTGCCTGAATTCGTCCAGGACCAACTCAAAAAAACAATTGCAACATTGTCAAAGAACAATGGTTTGACCGCCATTCTGGCGCTGAGTTATGGCGGGCGGACGGAGATTGTGGAAGCGGTGCGCAAGATCGCTGAAGAAGTGCAAAAGGGAAAATTGGATCCAGCGGAAATAGACGATCAAGTCATCGCGCGCCATCTTTACACCAAAAACATTCCCGATCCCGATTTGCTCATTCGGACCAGCGGTGAGATGCGCGTGAGTAATTTTCTCCTCTGGCAAATCTCCTACGCCGAACTCGTTGTGACTCCCACGCTGTGGCCCGACTTTCGGAAAGCCCAATTCTTCGACGCCCTCGAGGAATACGCCGGACGCAATCGCCGCTTTGGGACGGTTTGATGTATGGCCGACGCCACCCCCAACCCGATCACGCCGCCGCCCGTCAGCAAGGGCAAAGTATTTTTTCGGCGTCTGCTTAGCACCGTGGTTCTCTGGAGCATTATTCTTTCGGCTTTGTTCTCGGGAAACGAAATCCTTTCCAATGTCGTTTTCCTCCTCATCATGCTCGCCCTGGCGGGCTTCGGCCTCGCCGAATTTTACAATCTGGTCCAAAAAGAAAAGCTCGTTTGCTTTCGCGGCTGGGGCATTTTCGGCGGGCTCCTGCTCATGATCGGGACCTTCCTGCATTTCACCGGCAAACTCGGCATCGCCGGCACGCCGGCGCGCGTGAACGACTTCGAAACGTCCTTCCTCATACTGTTTGTCCTTGGCTTGTGCGTGCGCCAATTCGTTTCCAAGAGCAATACCGCTGGCATCCTTGCCATTTCCACGACTCTCTTCGGCCTGATGTATGTGGCGTGGCTCTTGAACTTCATTCAAAAAATCAATTTCTTCCCCGGCCTCGAAGGCAAAGGCAAGTTCTACGTCTTCTACTTCATTCTCGTCACCAAGTTCAGCGACACTGGCGCGTACCTGGTCGGCTCGCTCATCGGCAAACACAAAATGATCCCGCGCATCAGCCCGGGGAAAACCTGGGAAGGCTTCGGCGGCGCGATTGTGGTTTCCACACTGGCGAGCCTCGCTTTTGTGCAATTGGCGGGAAAACAACTGCCGGGCATGCACTGGGAGCATGCACTCGTGCTGGGCGTTGTCTTGAGCTGCGCGGCTGTCATTGGCGACTTGATTGAATCGATCTTCAAGCGCGAGGCTGGGGTCAAAGATTCAGGCAAATTCCTGCCCGGCATCGGTGGCGCGCTCGATTTGCTGGATAGCTTGCTCTTCAATGCTCCCATCATGTATTTATATTTGCGGCACGTGCTCATGAACCCGAACTTCGCAAATTTATCTGGTATCGCATGAAAAACGTGGTTCTCCTTGGCAGCACGGGTTCCATTGGCACCAGCACGATCAAAGTGGCTGAAGATTTGCCCGATCAAATTCGCCTCATCGGCCTGGCTGCGGGTAACAATGTTGAACTCCTCCTCGAGCAAGCCCGCAAGTTTCGTCCCGCGGCCATTTCGATTAATGACCCTGAAAAAGCCCAACAGCTCAAAGGGCATCTTGGTTTCGGCACCGAAGTTTATGCCAATACCGAGGGCCTGCTGAAACTGGCGACGCTGCCGTCGGCTGATATTGTGCTCATTGCCATCGTCGGCACGGCCGGGCTGCAACCGGCGCTGGCCGCCATTCGCGCCGGCAAAGACATAGCCGTCGCGAGCAAGGAAATTCTGGTCATGGCCGGCGAAATTGTCATGCAGGAAGCCCGCCGCTGCGGAGTGCGCGTCCTGGCTGTCGATAGCGAGCACTCGGCCATTGCGCAATGCCTTGATGGCAAGCCCGCTTCGTCGGTGCGGCGCTTGTGGCTCACCGCGTCTGGTGGGCCGTTCCGTGGCACGCCAATCTCAGAGTTTCCGGCCATCACACTCGAGCGCGCCCTCAAGCATCCCTCCTGGGTCATGGGTCGCAAGATCACCATCGACTCGGCTACGCTTTTCAACAAAGGCCTTGAAATGATCGAAGCGCGCTGGCTCTTTGATGTCGAAATGCCGCGCGTCAGCGTTATCATTCATCCCCAGAGCGTCATTCACTCCATGGTTGAGTTTGTGGATGGCTCCATCATCGCCCAGCTTTCCACGCCCGACATGTGCCTGCCGATTCAGTATGCGCTCACGTATCCCGAGCGCGTCGCCAGCAATCGGGTCGAGACCAACTTTGCGAAAATCGCCAGCCTCAACTTCGAGGAACCGGACACCGACCGTTTTCCATCGCTGAACCTCGCCCGGCGTGCCGGCGAAATTGGCGGCACACTGCCGGCCGTGCTGAACGCCGCCAACGAAGTCGCGGTCGAAGCGTTCTGCAATCGCAAGATCAATTTCCCACAAATCAGCCAGGCCGTCGCCGCCGCCATGGACAAACATGCCCTCGTCGCGCACCCGACTCTGGAGCAAATATTGCAGGCTGACGCCTGGGCCCGCGACTGCGCCTCCGCCCTTTGCCAAAACCGGTAAGCCCGCCGTCATAGGCGCGCCGCCACTTAACCAACCAACTCGATGGAACCCAGAATCGCACGACTGTTCGCTGCGTTCCTCTTCCTCGTTCTCCTTACCCTTGGCCTCTTGTTCGTTGTCATGAACAAATGGAAAGCCCGCGCGACTTCCATAGCCTGCCGCCAGCAGCTTGGCGAAATCGGGGCCTCGGCCAAAAAATGGGCAGCCGCGCACACCAACCATTTGCCGGGCAGCCTCACATTTCTAGCCGGCACGACCAACCCATCGATCCTCGCGTGTCCCGCCGACACCATGAACCGGCTGCGCCTCGCCACCAACTGGATTGCGGACGCCACTTACCTCAGCAGCTACGAACTGATCTCAAGCAGCCTGGACCTTGCGCCGTCGAATAAAAACCGCATTTTCCTCCGCTGCAAAATCCACGCCAACGCCCTCTACGGGGATGGAACAATCGCCGAGCCGCCGCGCAACCAGGAGACTCCGGGCACGACATCGAAAAAGTAGCTTTGTTTAGCTCGACGGATGAACGCTTACCTTGTCAAGTTTTTCGGTTAGCAAGTTAGAATGGCCTGGCGCGAGACTGGGAGAGCATGTTTTCGAGGCGATCACGATCGGCTTCGAGGAAGGCGCGCAGCTTTTTCGCGGATGGCAGAGCGGCCAAGTAGCGGGAAACAAAAAGCCGGTTGTCCATCCCGGCGGTGGCGAATTCCACTTCTGCGCCGTCCTTGTCACTGCAGAGCAAAATGCCGACTGGAGGCTGATCGCCTTTGGCCATCATGTGTGCCTTAAACCAATTCACGTAAAAATTCATTTGGCCGGCGTCGGCAGGCTGGAATGCACGGATTTTCAGGTCGAACAAGACATGACAGCGGAGCAGTCGATGATAGAAGACAAGATCCACACGGTGATGCCTGCGCCCTTCAGTCATGCGGAATTGGCGGGATTCGAAGCAGAAGCCGCGGCCTAGTTCGAGCAGGAACCATTGCAGGTGATCCAGCAGCACGGTCTCGAGTTGCTCCTCGGAGTATTGGGGCCGGTCAGCGAGACCGGTGAACTCAAGGATGTAGGGATCGCGCAGCAGGTCGGCAATGGCCTCGGGCGGCTCTTGCTGGCGGGCCTGTTGGATGATGGCCTTTTTGCGAGTGGATAGACCGGTGCGCTCAAAAAGCAATGAACCAATTTGCCGCTGGAGCTGGCGCACAGACCAGTGGCCTTTGAGACATTCATTTTCATAGAAGGCGCGCTTCCATGGATCCTCGATGCGGATCAGCTCTTCGAGTTTAGTCCAGGAAAGCTGGAGCAGCAACGCTGGCTCAAGTGGGGAGGGCAATTCGCGGGTCACTGACCCGCGAATTGGACAGGGCTTGGATTTGACGGCACGCGCGATCGGAAGCAGTGGTCCAAGCGATTCGCGGGTCAGTGACCCGCGAATTTGGGGATAAACGCGGTAGAGCGTCCGGCAGTTTCGCAGAACGCGAGGATCGCCCAGGCCTTTTACGTCGCGCGTAGAGAGGTCCGTTGCGAGTGTCTCCAGGAGTTGGGTTCCATACTTGGCGCGATCCTGGCCGCGTTGCTCAAATTCGATGAGATAGGCGCCGACCATCCAATTGCGCAGGACTAGGGCTTGGTTGGCGGCCGTCGCCACGCTGCCTTGAAGTCGCGTAGTGGCGGATTGAATGGCTTTGACCAGACTTGCGTAGTTCATGACTTAGCCCCGAGCCAATCGGGCAATAGACTAGTTGGAGGAGGGGAGGTTGGGATCGCTCATGGAGAGAGCAGGTGTTTGATTATCAAATGAGCCGGTACCTGTAATTTCCAGTTCATGGCTTCTGAAAGTGTGAGCGAATGGTGACAGTTTTCTGGGAAAGGGCAACCGGAAAGGTTAGCTCAGCGAATATAACAATGATTCAGAAATGGAGCAGGTAGGCGAAGTGGACGCTGGACGGGAAGGCTATCCGGTTTTGCGAATGGGTTACGGTCTTCTAAAATTATCGAGCGAAATGACGGGCAGATATTCGCGCGGTTCCTGGCGTTTCCACCAAGCGCCCGTGGCTTTGCGCTCCGGCCAGTTGGTGAAGTGGTATTCATAGACCATGGCGCGCAGGTATTTGGGTGGCGCATTTGGGAATGGATTCTTTTGAAGGAGCGCCAGCACTTCGGGAGTGCCGTCAAGCAAACGGTGCGAGAAGAGCACAAACCAGGGATTACCACGAAAGGAACCGAGCGCCGCAAACCACATCTGCCAATCGAGTCGCGGTTGGTGTGGCTCGACAAAGCGGGGGCGGCGTTTCAAGTCGCCGGGTTTATACTTGAATTCGTAAGGGAGCCAGGTCACGCCGTCATTGCTGCCTTCAATAATGATCTCGGGGCGGGTGGTGGTCATGACGGCGAAAAGGCCATACGAATTAATGCTGCGAAACGGAGCAGCCAGGGTGTAGATGAGCAACAGCGGCCGGGGCCAAGCGACATTTACGCGCAGGGTGTGCAGCATGAGCATGGAAGTGATGACGAGGACGAAGATAGTGAGCAACGCCACGGTGATGCGGCGGAGGGAGCGGAGCAGGTTTGAAAGCTGGACACCGAGCGGGCGGGTGCCAGGAACAGTTGATGCGCGCGGGGCAACGGGTTCGAAGGAGCTGTGCCATTTGCGCGGAATCCATTTTAAGACCACAAAATCGTCAAGCAGCAGCAGACAAAGGCTGATCGAGAGCAGGTTAAAAAAGCAGTAGTTGCCCGTTAAGCCGATGAGCAGCTCGAGCGAGATGAACGTCCAGCAGGCGAGCTGGCGCGCACGCCGGGGCAGAAGAATGAGGAATGGAAAACCCAACTGGACAATGAAGACCAGGAGCACGGAGAATTTCTGGATGTTCGGCGGCAATTGGTGCGCATACCAGCCAAGCCAGGTGGGCAGCGGCTGGGTTTCGTAATGAAATTTGAGGGCCGTCCAGTTGTGCCAGGTCGGATCGCCGCTTTCAAGTTTGACGACACCAGACCAGAACATGAGCCGAAAGAGAAGCCAGCGCAGAAGCCAGAGAATGAGTTGCGACGGGGGCTGCTCTTTGCGCGGATTTGGCCAGAGGCGAATGGGTGCAAAGAAGATGGCGAGCAAACCGGTCTCGAGCAGGAGCGAGTCCCACTGGAAGCTGAGAAAGTCGCCGCCAACCGTGGAGAAGGAGAGATAGATGAACCAAAGCGCGCCGAGGCAAAGCGCCGGAGAAATGCCAATGATCGTCAGAATGGCAAGAACGATCCCGGCGCCGCAAAGGCCATGAATAAAGCTGTCGCTGGTGTTGAACCAGAAGAGGGTCGGGGCGGCGTGCAATTTTCGGAGCACGCTGAGTGTGCCGGCCTGGAGGCGCACGTCTTCCATAAATTGACTGATCGGGAGGATGCCGCTTTTTCCGTAGAGGCCGGGCAATTGCACGTAGAGTGAAGCGAACGCACAAAAGTAAATGAACCCGAGCATGCGCAGGAAAACCCAGCGGACACAGATGAAGCTGGGCCGCTCGACGTGTTTGCCCCAGAGCAGGCGCGTGAGGCGGGAGAAGATGGGGCGGTGGCGCGCGATGAAGGCGTAAAAAAATTCCGTGATGCCCGCGAATCCCGGGACATGGTGGTAGAGCCAAAGCGGCCAGGCGCGGCGCGCAGCAAGAGCGTGAAAGACGGCTTCAGCGCCGCGCCAGATGGTGCCGTCTGGCTCGACGAGGTGAACGGCCTTTTCGAGTTGGGCGCGTTCGATTTCCGGAAAGCGCGCGGCCGTTTGCGGATCCTGGAGCGGGATGTAGTCCACTTTTTCGCAGGTGATTTGACGCCAGCGCGCGATCCAGCTTTTGCAGAAGTGGCAGTCGCCGTCATAAATCATGACGGGCTTTTCCGGCGGGTGTGCCACGTTCCCAATCGAACCCATAAGCTGAGTGTAAAATAAGGAGGAAGAATACGCCAGAGGGGAGGAACCACCGCTCACATGGAATGGCTTGGCTTAGGCGAGCGGAGGGCTTTTAATAGTGCGCATGACTGTGGTGAAGGTTTCGCTCGGTGAGCGGAGTTATTCGATTCTGATTGGCGAGCGCCTGCTGGCGGCTTTGGGTGAGCATTGCAAAAAGCTTGGGCTCGACCGGCGCTGCGCTGTGATCACGGATGCGCGAGTCGCGCCGAAGTTCGGCAAAGCGGCGATTCGCGCGCTACGCGGGGCTGGGATTGCCGCGGAGATGATAACGATACC
>DASWRJ010000111.1:0-7215 GCA_036403255.1 Verrucomicrobiia bacterium | reverse complement strand
CGGTGTCAGTGAAGCTCTTTACCTCCGCGATCCAGATGGAAACGGGGTTGAACTTTACTGGGACCGCCCTCGCGATCAGTGGCCGCACACATCAGATGGCGGAATTGCCATGTTTACGCATCCGCTCGATACCGAAAGCCTGCTGCAGGAAGCAATCAAACCTAATACCCCACCGGAACGCTGACCCTGAGCTAAGTCGATTGCTCTGCTGGTTGCTCTGCGACGCGATTCGTTTTCGACAGCAAAGTTCTTTGCTCGGCCTGCCGAGAGGGGCTGCTTCCGTAGTTGCACGGATAGCCTCTCAAAAAATGGAGCAAAACAGCCGATTATTGCCCTCTTTTAACCGTCCTTACGCTTATTCCAAACATATGCATATCTCGAAAAACCGCAGCAAATCGCGAGAACCATCCCTCTTCCATTTTCCTCTTAATCTTAATCCTAATCTTCCTCCTAATCACCTCATGAACCTATCCGCTTAGTCCCACAAACCCGGGCCAAGCTAAACAAAGCTAAGTAAGGCTACTTTTCGAATATCGGGCTCGACTGAAATCCCAATTATTTTTTCGCACGGCCAAGGCTCGTTAAACACGCACCACTTAAAACTTAACAGTTAACCACGATTATGGTTCATTGGCCTCGTGGACGAGACTACTCAGGAAAAAGTCGTAAGCGCATTAAAATCAGTGAAATACCCCGGCTATTCGCGGGACATTGCATCATTTGGGCTGGTCAAAGATGTCTCCGTCGCAAACGGGGCGGTGAGCGTGTTGATCCAGCTTACATCACCGAATAAGGAAGTGGCCCAACAACTTAAAGCTGAATGCGAAACGGCCATTCGCGCCATTCCGGGTGTCGAGAGGTTGCTCGTGCAGGTGAACTTGCCCGCTGGGCAAACGGCTGCTCCGAGTGGACAAGGGACTCCCTGGGCCAATCAGCGCCAGGTGCCTGGAATTCATCGGCTCGTGGCTGTGGCCAGCGGAAAAGGTGGCGTCGGCAAATCGACCTGCTCAGTCAATCTCGCCTGTGCCTTGCAAAGTCTTGGAGCGCGGGTCGGTCTCCTCGACTGCGACATTTATGGTCCGAGCATTCCCCTGATGATGGGCATTCACGAGCGGCCGACGATTAATCAGGAAGAGAAGATGATTCCTCCGTCGAATCACGGTGTAAAGCTTATGAGCATGGGCTTCCTGATCGAAGGTGATCAGCCGGTGATCTGGCGCGGACCGATGATCGTCAAAACCATCCAGCAATTTTTTTCGGCTGTGGAATGGGGTGAACTCGACTTTTTGTTAATCGACCTGCCACCTGGAACGGGTGACGCCCAACTAACTCTCTGCCAAACTGTTCCGCTGGACGGCGGCATAATAATCACCACGCCTCAGGAGGCCTCGTTAGGGGTTGTCCGCAAAGGCATGGCCATGTTTCAAAAGGTCAATGTGCCTATCCTGGGTATTGTCGAAAACATGAGCTATTTCACCACTCCAACTGGAGACCGAGTGGAAATTTTCGGACATGGCGGCGGTGCATCAGAGGCAGAGCGCCAGGGCGTTCCGTTTTTAGGAGAAGTGCCATTATTTACTGAAATTCGGGCCGGGGGTGATCGCGGCCAACCGGTAGTTGTCTCCGATCCGCTCGGAAAACCGGCAGAATCATTCTTTAAAATCGCAAAAAATTTGCGTGATCGACTTTCTTAAGCTACTGTAAATAAGCAACTTAAAGATGAATTGGTGAGTTTTGTGTTGTTTTTGGGGTTCCAGATGGTACATTCTTCCCAATCAGAAGACATACTTGGCTATGAGCGACGCTCTACAGGCCGCGAACGGCAATGACTTATTAAGAAATTCTTCGCTTTATCGCGAGTTCCAGGCGGAACGCGAAGAGATTCTGAGGCACAAATGGATCGAATCCGAGAAGGTCGGTTATGACATCGGTTTCGAGCGTGCTTTGACTGACTGGATTATGAAGCACCGGTCCAAATGGCAACGGTCCCGGAAGACACCCAGCCATCAGACTTAAATTTCCGTTCTGAGCGCACCGTTTGAGCGTGTGCGCTGGCGAAAAACTTCGGTTCAATTTTGTTCCTTTAATTCGATCCCGTGAGGTCGCGAAAGGATAATTGCATGGAAAAGCCCTACTTTGTGCAGACGAACAGGCCCCAAAAGCTTGTTCGCTTTTTTTATGGCTGAAAGGAGCGTTATTCTTAATTCAGCTGCCGTCCACCGTGTCCTCACTCGGATCGGGCACGAGATTGCCGAGCGCAACGAGGAAAGCGCGCGGGTCGTCATCGTTGGCTTGCAGCGCGGCGGCATTCATCTTGCCCTGCGGTTGGGGGAGATTTTAAGAGGCATTTGGAGTCATCCAGTTCCTGTCGGCACTCTCGACGTCAGTATGCATCGTGATGACCTTGGCCAGCAACCCATTCCAAATATTCAGCCGACGCAAATCCCATCGGATATCAACGGTAAAACCGTTGTGCTTGTGGACGATGTGCTTTTCAGCGGGCGCACCACCCGCGCGGCGATGGATGCGTTAAATGATATTGGCCGGCCCAAAAGGATCCAATTGGCCGTCTTGATTGATCGCGGCCATCGCGAGCTGCCGATTAAACCCGACTTTGTCGGGAAGAACGTTCCGACTGCCCTCAGTGAACGCATCGATGTGCGCCTGAAGGAAGACAAAGGCGAGGATGTAGTTTACCTCGAGAAACCACTTGAATCACCGACATGATGACCTGGCATCGCAAGGATTTGTTGGATATTGAATCGCTTAGCGCCGAGGAGATTTCCATTGTCCTGGATACTGCGCGCGCCTTCAAAGCTGTCGGCGAACGCGCGATCAAAAAAGTGCCTGCCTTGCGCGGCAAAACGGTGGTCAATCTTTTCATCGAGCCTTCCACGCGCACGCGCATTAGTTTTGAATTGGCTGCGCTCCGATTGACGGCGGACGTAATTAATTTCACAGCAGAGGCCTCCTCGTTGAAGAAAGGGGAAACATTAAAAGATACCGCGCGCAATCTGGAAGCCCTTAATGCGGACATCATCATTATTCGCCATAGCGCAACCGGAGCGCCACATTTTCTCTCGCGATTTTTAAAAGGCAGCGTCGTCAACGCTGGCGATGGCGCGCACGAACATCCGACCCAGGCGCTGCTCGATGCATTTACCATTCGCGAGAAGAAGGGCCGGATCGAAGGTCTCAACGTGACCATCCTCGGGGACATTCTTTACAGCCGCGTGGCGCGCTCGAACATCTGGGCCCTGACAAAGCTCGGAGCAAAAGTGACTTTGTGCGGACCCTCGACACTGGTTCCGAAAATTTTCGAAAAGATGGGTTGCCGCGTGACCTATAACGTCGAGGAAGCCATTGCCGAAGCGGACATCATCAACCTCTTGCGAATTCAACATGAGCGTCAACGCAAGACGATGTTTCCCAGCATCGGTGAGTACACGAGTTTATTTGGATTATCCAAAGCGCGTTTGGCAGCGATAAAACCTGACGCTCTCATCATGCACCCAGGCCCAATTAATCGCGGAGTGGAGATCGATAGTGAGATTGCAGATTCGGGGCGATCGGTGATTTTGGAGCAGGTGACAAATGGATTAGCTGTCCGAATGGCGGTGTTGTTTCTTGTGGCGGGGGGAAAAGGGCCTCAAGAAATTTCGGGATAAAAAGTGCGAAATTTCGTTTCGTAACATTTACTTGTTGCGATTGCACAAGGTGTTCACCTAAAGCCGTTTAGGTTTAGATAATAACATGCAAATGCCCTTAAACAGCCAGTTCTGTGGTCTTAAACATACAAAAATCGATTGACACAATAGAGATTAGGGTTAATGCTCCTTCCGCAGGTTGGATTTATACTTATGGTCACCGCCGACAATGCAACGGAATCGACGTGGATAAAACTTGTTCAGGAACAGGTCGGCAAATTGCGTTTTGGCTTGGTGCAAATCGTCGTGCATGAAGGCAAAGTAGTGCAGGTTGATTGCACGTCCCGCGTGCGGCTCGACCAACCGCCAACCGCTCGAAATTCCAAAGCTCACTGGACCACCAGCAGCATAGATAAACCAAAATCGCAGAACTGACTCAATGATGGGAAGTTCGCTCGTGAAAGGCAAAATGCATAAGCAACTTTGGGTTCTCGCAATGGTATTAAGTATCGGTTTTAGTCCGAAGGTTGTCGCTGCGGATGAGCGCAGCGATGAAATTAACGCGTTGAAAAAGCAGATCCAGGAACTCAGTGATAAAGTTCAGGCACTCGAACACAAGGAGCCGCCAACCACCAACAGTCTTGGAACCAGGAATGCCGAGGCAAGCGCGGGCAAAGGCACACCGCGAGTCTTTGCGGGGGCGGAAGGCTTTGGGTTTGTTTCAGCAGACACGAATTTCAGTTTGACGCTAAAAGCTAGCGTGCAGGCGGATGGCCGATTTTATGTCGGCGATCATATTCCGGCGAACGACACGTTTCTGCTGCGGCGGGTGCGTCCGACATTTGAAGGCACTGTTTTTAAGAATTTCGATTATCGGATTATGCTCGATTTTGGGGCGAACACTTCTTCGAGTTCGGGCAACGTTAATAATAACGGCATGCTGCAGGAGGCATATTTGAACTTTCATTATTGGCCGGAATTCCAAATCCAGGCTGGCAAATTCAAACCGCCCGTCGGACTCGAGCGATTGCAATCCGATGTGAATTACCTGTTTGTTGAGCGCGGCTATCCTACACAGTTGGTGCCCAATCGTGATGTGGGCATTCAGATTCAGGGCGATCTCTGGCACGGGTTTGTGAGCTATCAAGCAGGGGTGTTTAACGGCACGCAGGACAACGGCCAGAACGATATCGATTCGGGAGTGGATGATCATAAGGACGTGGCGGCGCGGGTTTTCCTGCAACCCTTCATCAATACAGAAATTCAGCCCCTTCGGGGTCTGGGCTTTGGGGTGGCGGGGACTTATGGTGACCAGAACGGTGCGCTACGCAGTTACGTCACGCCCGGCCAGCAGACTTTCTTTTCGTATCGGACCGGCACGGGCAACACATTTACAAATGTCTCCGCGGGTGGAGAACATTGGCGCCTTGTCCCGCAGGCCTATTACTATTGGGGCCCGTTCGGAATGTTCGGTGAGTATGCCATCTCCTCGCAAAATGTGCGGCGAGATGTTAAGACATCCACAACTTCATCTAAGCAAATTGTGCGGGCAAGAAACACCGCCTGGCAAGTTGCTGGATCGTATGTCCTGACTGGCGAACAAAATTCATGGCGCGGTGTGCGGCCACGCAACCCCTTCAACCTCTCTGAGGGAGCACTGGGAGCCTGGGAACTCGTGGGCCGGGTTGGTTCCTTGCACATGGATAGCGACCTGTTTCCGCTCTTTGCCACTTCCGCGTCCGGCCGCCGTGAGTTCTCCTGGGGCACCGGTGTGAACTGGTATGTAAATCGCAACATTAAACTTTCCTGCGACTACGAACGAACAGCATTTACCGGCGGCAGTCGAACCGCGGGCAGTGTCACTGCGCGACCTGAACAGATTATTTTCACAAGAGCACAAATCGCATTTTAAGATTTGGGTTAACATGAATATGAATATCACATTTAAATTCTTGCTGCTGCTGATGATTGCAGCCACGCAGTCATGGCCGATCGCGGCCGCACCAAAGCCGGTGACGATCATGAATGTTTCGTATGATCCCACGCGCGAGTTGTATGCGGCCATTGATAAAGCATTTTCCGAACATTGGAAAAAGCAAACTGGACAGGAAGTGACGATCAAGCTCATCAACGGTGGTTCGGGAAAGCAGGCCCGGGCCGTCCTGGATGGGTTACCGGCGGACGTAGTGACGCTCGCTCTGGCATATGATATAGATGCGCTGGCTGAAAAGGGGCGGCTGCTCCCGAGCGATTGGCAAAAACGTTTGCCGAATAATAGCGCTCCGTACACCTCCACCATCGTTTTCCTCGTGCGTAAAGGGAACCCGAAGGGTCTCAAGGACTGGGATGATTTGGTAAAGACCGGTGTCTCAGTCATTGCTCCAAATCCCAAAACCTCCGGCGGCGCACGCTGGAATTATTTGGCTGCGTATGGTTACGCGCTGAAGAAGAACAAAGGGGACGATGCCAAAGCCAGGCAATTTGTCTCCGCGCTCTATAAAAATGTGCCAGTGCTGGATACTGGCGCGCGTGGGGCTACAACAACTTTTGCTCAGCGCGGAATAGGTGATGTGCTCGTGGGATGGGAGAATGAAGCTATCCTGGCTTTGAATGAACTGGGCAAAGGTCAATTTGAACTGGTGCGGCCCTCGGTGAGCATTTTGGCTGAGCCGCCTGTCGCCGTGGTCGATAAAAATGCGCAAAAACATGGCACCGAGGCGGTGGCCAAAGCTTATTTGGAATTTCTTTATACGGAAGAAGGGCAGGAGATTGGGGCCAAAAACTTTTATCGCCCGCGCAATGATGCGATTGCAAAAAAATATGCGGGCCAATTTCCGAGCACCCAACTTTTCACCATTGAGGAACTATTCGGAGGCTGGCAGAAGGCGCAAAAGACGCATTTCAATGAGGGCGGAGTTTTCGACCAGATTTTTCGGAGACGTTGAACAGGGCTGGCATACTTTCTGCCAGTGCCTTTTAACCGAAACGAGTTATTATGAATATAGTGACGGAACAACGAGCCATAAAGCAAAACCGCGGCAATGCTGGCCGTGAGCGAAGGTCCATTCAACGTCTGCTCGAGCCATTAAAGGTCCTTACCGAGAATTCCACCCACGTGCTCAGCAAGGCTTTTGGCAAATTTGAAAGCGGTGGTGAACAGTATGAATTTCCCCGGTACGTGTACCTCGGCCCCAAGGGCGGTGGAGACACAATTCGCATTGGGATTTTCGCAACCATTCACGGCGATGAACCAGAAGGCGCGCTTGGATTAACCCGATTTCTCCAGCAGCTTGCCAGTAATCCAGAGTTGGCGCAGGGGTATGCCTTGTTTCTTTACCCGCTCTGCAATCCCACGGGTTTTGAAGATAATACGCGCCACGCTCGGTCGGGCCAGGACTTAAACCGGGAATTTTGGAAGAATTCGCCCGTGCCGGAAGTGCGATTTTTGGAAACCGAAATTTGGAGCCACGCGTTCCATGGGATCATTAATTTGCATTGCGACGACACGAGTGACGGAGTTTATGGGTTCGTGAATGGAGAAGTCTTGTCCGAGAACCTTATCGAGCCG
>DASWRJ010000110.1:0-3433 GCA_036403255.1 Verrucomicrobiia bacterium | reverse complement strand
TAGATCTTCGTGAAAGCCACATGTCCATCGACGAAGCTGAGAACGCTTTGTGCGTTACGATAAGTCTGTTTTTTGAGCGGGTGCCATGAGCCGCCGAAGAAAGCGGTGAATTCGCCGACCAGCACTGCTTTGACAGGATTGTGAATCGCTGTCAGTGGCTGGCCGGTAATCCGCGGGAGATCACCGGGCCCAACCTCGTAGCCGTTGAATGTGTACCTCATGAACGCGTGCCCCTCTTGCAGGTGCAGGTCCGGATCGGAAGGGCAAACAAACACTTTGTCATCTGCTGAAAGAGGGCCACTGAATCCCAGGTAGCTTTTCACTAGTTCCTTGTAGAACGCTCCCACTCCATTCGGGTATGGATTGGGGCTGGGCAGCACGGGCAGAGCGTCGTCAGAATCGTCTGCGTAAAGGTGGATCGCGAGGTTCACTTGCCTCAGATTGCCCATGCACGAGGTCCGCTGCGCCGAGGCTTTGGCTTTCGATAATGCCGGCAAGAGAAGGGCCGCCAAAATGGCGATGATCGCAATCACCACCAGCAATTCGATGAGCGTAAAACCGTGGCAGCCGTCGTCCCGTGGCGATGTTCGCATCTACCATTATAGACACCACCCTCCGCGGTTTTTGTATAAGTTCCCGAGAGCTTTCCCGCTTTGCCTAACCCAACCCAGTTTCGGATTGCGAATTCACTCGGCCTCGCGGGAACGACTTATTGTTTGACGCCTTTTCGTTTTTGGCGTTTTGGTTGGTTTTATCTCATGGGGTTCATAGAAATGATTCCGTCAGCTTACCTCCTGCTGTCACTGACCGGTTACAAAATGGCTCTCTATTTTCCTTGCCAGGAAAAACCCTGTCAGGCTTGCTTATGCATGCCATGAGGAAACATCTTAAAAAAAGAAGAATATGAACCCACCGTCAGATTTATTGAAACGCAAAACATCCGCCTTTATCCTGTGGCGGCTTGGAAGCGCGACTACACCTCCCCTTCTTATCATTGGCCAATTGCAAGCAGGCTCTCCTGTGTCATTAATCAATGAGCGCCAGATCGCCATGACCCGGGTTCCTGGAATTGCGGATTTGTGGGAGGCGGCAGCCATAAACTGCAACCTGAAAGGCGGTCAAATTTATTATTACTGGTTTGAAGTCACCGCCAGCAACCCTGATCGCCCAAATAATGTCCGGATTCGAATCACAGACCCAACCGCTTATATGGTCGATTGGCGTATCCGCGGCCCGGTCTTGCCGGCGCCTTTTACAGATGACGATCGTTTTCCCGCTTCGGTGGCTCTATTCAAGAGCGGTAAGCTTATGCCTCCGGATCTGGACGGCAATCTCGGCAATTTCTCTGGTGAGCCCAGGCCCGATAGTCTTCCTCCCAATAATCGCCTGGTGATTTACGAATTGCCCACCGCCTGGACGCGCTCTGCTCAAGTCGGTAGTCGAGACGTAGGAGTTGGCAGTTTCACTGATATTCTCGCCTTAATCGACGCTAACGCAGAAGGTGAAAACTTCGACGAACTCGACGTTACAAAATTGGGGCGCTCCTATTTGACAGAGCTGGGCGTGAACGCCCTCGAGCTTCTTCCCATTGCGGACAGCATCTATGATCGGCAATGGGGTTATGGCACGACAAACTATTTTGCTCCTGATTTTGAGCTTGGATTTCCGAGCACATACACGTCTCCCGCCCCCAATCGAGACTTGGGGGAGCTGGTTCGCGCGTGCCACATAAATCGCATTCGGTTTTTTGTGGATGTCGTCATGGCCTTCGCAAAATGTAATCCTTACCTGGAAGGTGACTGTGATGAATTCTTTCTGCTCGATCCAGGGCATCATAAATCCGATCCCGATGCCCATAATTCACGAGGCCAGGATGACAGTAATTTGCGCAATGGCTTTGGAGCTTCCCTTTTCCGCTATGCGCAAATGGTTAATTCTTACGACCCAATTTCCGGGCAGACTTCTCTGCTCTCTCCAGCCCGTCAACTGATGAAGGCATCGCTTGTCCGATGGATGCTGGATTTTCATATTGATGGCATTCGCATGGATAGTGTCGAGAATGTCCAAAACTGGGATTTCATTCAGGAATACAATCAGCTCGGCCGTTCTCTCTACCAGCAACGTTTCCTCGCCGCCGGAGCAAACGGAGCAGACGAGCGGTTTCTGGTCGTCGGTGAAGAGCTCAATGAACCTTTGGAATTGCTGAACCAAAAACGGCTCGATGGATTGTGGCACCAAAGTTTTAAGGATTATATCCGAATGGCGCTGCTCGGCAGGAATCATGAGCGCGAGCAAACATTTGAGGCCACTGTGCGCAAGGCCATTGACTGTCGCGCGTTTGGCTTCAGTGACATGTCCCAGGCGATCATCTACCTCACATCACACGATGTTGAAGGCTTCCGAAATGAGCGGCTCTACAACTTCTTCAAATACAACGGGATTTTTGAGACGGAGCAGAGAATTAAGCTCGGGTTCGCATGCCTGTTGACCGCGGTCGGAATACCGATGATCTTGTCAGGCGACGAATTCGCGGATGAACACGATCTCTTTGATGTAAATGGGAATGTCACGCAGGATAGCGGCAAGCAAGTTGACCCGGTTAATTTTAATAGGCTAGGTGACGATTGGCGCAAACGAATTAAAGAATACGTCTCAAGCTTGGTTAAATTGCGCACCACTCATGACGCCCTGGCTGTCAATGATACCGAGTTCATTCATGTGGATTTTGAGGAAGGCAAAAGAGTTCTTGTCTGGAGAAGAGGCGTTGCAAACTCTGCCAGTCAGGTTGTGGTACTGGCCAACTTCTCGGATTACGCGACGCCGGATGCCTTGAACCCCCAGAATCCCAATGCTCAATATGTTGTTCCCAACTGGCCACAAACACCTAATGGCAAGCAATGGAAAGAAGTAACACAAAACCGGGCAGTACCTGCTGCTCAAATTGGTCGAGAACCCATTTTCCCGTGGGAGGCTAAAGTTTATGCGCTATTCTAGGTTTTAATTGTCTGCGCCCAGTTAATCATCCGAGTTGCGGACGATTAATGGACTGACACTTGCCCAGGGAAAATGAAATGACTTTTTTGAGCCGGGGGAGCAGCTCTGAAGAGATTATAAGCGGGAAAGACGTGACTGCTGGTTATGCCGAGGCCACGATGGTCACACGTGGCTTGATGCCCAAATCCTCGGCGATTCGGCTGATGATTAATCCGAGGTTGCGGGCGGTTGGATTGCCCCTGCGATTGAGCATTCGATGCAGGGTTTTTTCGCCCAGTCCAGTTTGTCGGGACAATTCTTTGAATGTGATCTCGGCGTGCACCAAGTCGCGCAGAATTGAAAGGCCCTCCGTTGTTTCACCTTCGAGCAGGGCGCACACCGCTTCAGCATAAAGGGCCTTCGCGAATTTTGGATCACGCTTGATTCTTGCAACCACCGT
>DASWRJ010000109.1:0-1627 GCA_036403255.1 Verrucomicrobiia bacterium | reverse complement strand
AAGGGCTTCATTGGGATTGTGCTGGTGCAAGTCCAGCAGCGTAGCTGCGGCAAAAGCCTGCGCGACAGCTTTGACTCGGGCCAAATGCGGCAAAAGCAGGTTCGAGCGCTGCCGGTAATTAACTCCACTATCGTATTCGTTGGCTTGCAGAGCCTCTCGAAGATTTGCAAACACTTCCTGATTTTTCCTTTGCCAATCTTCGAGGTTGGTCCAGAGATTGGTGTTTAGTTTTCGATTGTAGAGAAATCCAGGACGCTGCCAGATAACAATAGCTTTGCCGGGGGAGACAGTTGTGAGCGTGGGAGGCTGATTGGAAATGCCCAAAGTCGTAAACCCCGCGAAGGCGTCCATAAATTTGGTGAAGCCATTAGAAGAGGCGGGAATGCGGACGACGAGCTGATCAACGTCGAGCTTTTCGCCTTTGGCAATGAGTTCGGCCCTGGTTCGGGCCAGTGCAGCTTTCCCGCGATAATGTTCCTCGACGGGAAAGGCGATCAAGAGAAAGAGTATAATCGCAAGCAGCCCCAGCCATTTTTTCCCTGGCATCTTCACGAATTAGGCTTTCGAAAAATATGCGCGCTGCTTCTCAGAAATGGGCAGACTAAGTTTTTCCATAACCTGGAGCATATCTTCCCAGACGGCGCGCTTCTCCTGGAGAGCCTGGTTGCGCAAGAGATAGGAGGGATGATAAGTCGGCATGAGCGGAATGCCGCGATAGGTTTGCCACGTGCCGCGCAGCTTGCTAATGCCCGTTTTATGGAGCAAGCCTTCGACAGCCGTTCCGCCGAGAGCCACCAGGACTTTCGGTTGAATCAAATCGATCTGTTCGTGCAGATAAGGAATGCAAGTGGCCATTTCTTCAGGCGTCGGCTTCCTGTTGCCGCTGGTTTGCCCGGGCGTATCGGGCCTGCACTTTAAGATATTTGCGATGTAAACCGTCGCGCGCGAGAGGCCCATGGTGGTGATGATGCGCGTGAGAAGCTGGCCGGCCGCGCCGACGAATGGCTCGCCCTGCGCATCTTCATCCGCTCCCGGCGCTTCACCCACAAACATGAGTTGCGCGTTGAAATCACCTACGCCGAAGACCACCGTTTTTCGGGTTGAAGCCAGATGCGGGCATTTCATGCAGACCATGGCACGGTCGCGTAGTTCGGCGATGGCCTTGGCTTTGTCCGTCGATGCGGCGGTAATTGTCGTATTGCCGGCGACCGGCAGAGGCGCGCGACCTGACAAATTCGAAGCCGGACTCTGATCCGCCGGGCGGGCACTCGGGGGAGAAAATGATTTGGGCTTTTCAGGTTCTGTTGCGGCCGGTTGGCGAGCGCGATCGAAAATACTTTTACTAACCGGTGCGCTCTGTTGCTGGACCACTTCATTGCCCTGGGTGCTTTTTACTCGCACTGGCATGGACAACTCGGCGAGCACTTCAGGGGAAAGCTCGACGTAGCGCTTGCCTTGCGCTTTCAGATCTTGCGCGTAAACAATCGCCGCCTCGAGCAGCTCCTGGTAATCAGAGGACATTGGCAATCAGTTTAAGGGGCTATTGAGCACATTCAGTAAAAAAAGCTTATTTTTTGAAAAGCTTCTCCATCAGCTCTTGGGCAACTGTCACCGAGGGCCGGGCGGC
>DASWRJ010000108.1:0-14974 GCA_036403255.1 Verrucomicrobiia bacterium | reverse complement strand
GTTTCACAACCTGGACGCTGCGCTACAACGAGATGTTCTGGGTGACGGTGGACGAGTTGAACGAACATTGGGAACGCGCGCGCGTGGATGCGGACCTGTTGCGCGCTGGAAATGGGATCAAAGCGGTCACAAAGAATGTGGCGGCGATTTCCTTCAACTTCGCGCCGGGGCAATATCCATTGGACCTGCTGCATAAACCGATATTTCAGATCGATGGACAAAGGATTGAGGGCGCGGCGCCCAAAACCGATCGTTCCTATTCCGCGCATTTCCGACGGGACGGGAAAAGATGGATGCTCGCGCAAAGTGAGGACATGACGTTGCACAAACGGCACGGATTGCAGGGGCCAATTGATGACGCGTTCATGGACAGCTTTATGATGGTGCGTCCGACCGGGCAGCCGATGAATCCGCAAGTGGGCTCGTGGGTGGCTGCTGAGATGGCGCACGCCACCAACCATTGGCGCAGTCAATTTCGCGGCGATGCGCGCGTTAAGAATGATAGTGATATTTCCGACGCAGACATCGCTGAGCACAATCTTGTGCTCTGGGGCGATCCGATGAGCAACAAGGTGCTGGGCCGCATTGCGGATAAACTGCCCATTCAATGGACGGCTGATTCGGTTCTAGTGGAGCGTAAAAAATTTGACGCAGGCCATCACGCACCGGTGCTGATTTATCCCAATCCGCTCAACCCGAAAAAATACGTGGTGCTGAACAGCGGCTTCACTTTCCGCGAATACGATTATCTGAATAACGCGCGGCAGACGTCCAAGCTGCCGGATTACGCGATTGTCGATCTGAATGTGCCGCCTGGTTCACGTTTCCCTGGCGGGATCGTGGAGGCCGGATTTTTTGGCGAGAAGTGGGAGCTGGTGAATTTAAAATCTCAACCAAAAAAATGAGTTACGGGTCCTTAATTTCTTGAAGCTCATATTGGCCTTCGCCCTTTGCGTTTAGGGTTACGAGGGTCCATCCCTGGGGTTGCTTTCCCTTAGGCAACCCAAACGAAATGGGGCGTGTTGATATAAATAAAATACCTTCCCAACGATTCTCCAAATCGCGATGCAAATGGCCGCTGAGCATGGTTTTTACGCCGGCGTGCCTGAGTAATTTCAACAGGTGGGCCCGGGGTTCTGGTTCCATGTCCCAATAATCACCGCCGGGTTCATCCGGGCTTTTGATAAAAACCGGGTAGTGCGAGATAACGATGGTTGGCCGGCCATCGGGTTTGGCGAGTTCCTTGTCTAAAAAGTTCCACATGTCCTTTTCGCGTTGAAAACCGCTGCCCATGATCGGCGAAGCAATGCCGATGACGCGCACGCCTGCAATAGTTTTTGAAAAAAAGCACGGTCCAAGCTTTTCTTCGAAGCGCGCCACACGTTCCTTGCTTACGGTGCCCCCCTTGCCCGGAATGATTTTATTTCCCAGATCGTGATTGCCCGACACATAGAGCACTGGTGGTTTGATTTTCTTAATTTCAGCAAGAAAATCCTCCAACTCGTCACCCTTTTCATCTTGAGTTAGGTCGCCCGTAATCACGACAAGATCGACTTTGCTGGTGTTCACCATGGCTATGGCGCGATCAAATCGTCCTCGGAAAAGGCGCTCCTCAGCATTGGTGCTGCGGTTGACGTGGGGATCGGATAAGAGCGCGATTCGCACTGGCCGCGCTTCCTGCGGAAAGTGGGCGCAGCCAGTAAGGAAACCTGTCAGCCCAAGCGCTAAAAAAACGATCGATCGATACATGCGGAGCAAAATGCCTAAACCAAATCGGAAGTGAAAGCCTGCTCTTTGCGCTTGCAACGCGAGCGCCCTTCGACCAAAGAGAACAGATGCGCCTTTTGACATTTTGGGCAGTTCTATTCCTGCCTTACTTGGCTGCGTCTGCAGAGAAAAAGTCTGCTGCGTTGAGCAGAGTCCCGCCCGATGGAATTGCCATTCCGGCTGAGCAACGCGCGGCACTGATAAGCAAGGTCGCCAAAGTAGCTGAAGACGTTTCATTGTTGAAGAACAAACTACCGAACGAATCAAAGCTGAGTGCATTCGCGCCCGACGTTCAGATATTTCATAAAGCAGTCGATTGGGCTTTGCGCGAGAACGAGTTTTATCGAAGCAATGAATTTGGGCTCGCGCGACAATTGCTCAACCAAGGCTCCGAGCGTGCCCAGGCGCTGATGGCCGGCAAAGCACCCTGGATTACCGCGACTGGGTTGGTCGTGCGCGCCTACACTTCGATTATTGATGGATCGATCCAACCGTACGGCCTGGTGGTCCCTCCAAATTTTCAACCCGACTCTACTCATCGCTACCGACTTGATGTCTGGCTGCATGGCCGCGACAATAACTTAACCGAGTTAAAATTCATTGCAGATCGGCTGCGTTCATTGGGCGAATTCACCCCGCCAGATACAATCGTGCTACATCCTTACGGGCGCTACTGCAATGCGTTCAAATTCGCCGGGGAAATGGATGTGATAGAAGCAATCGAGCACGTGAAGCAGAATTATCCGATAGACGAAAATCGCATCGCGATTCGCGGGTTCAGCATGGGCGGCGCCGGGACGTGGCATTTGGCGGCGCATTATGGGGGTTACTGGACGGCAGCCGCACCGGGCGCGGGTTTCGCCGAGACCGCTCTATACACCAGGGCGCTGATTAAGGAGCCATTTCCGCCCAGTTATGAACAGACGCTTTGGCATTTATATGATGCCACGGATTACGCAGCGAATTTGTTCAACTGCGGGGTAATAGCTTATAGCGGCGAATTGGATCCGCAAAAGCAAGCAGCCGATATGATGGCCAAGGCCCTGCAATCGGAGGGGCTAAGTCTTCGCCATCTGATCGGCCCCGGCGTCCAACACAAGTACGAGCCGGGCACAAAAAAGGAATTGGCGCGCCAATTTGATGAATTGATGGAGCGAGGCGCAGAAAAAGTACCCAGACGAGTGCGGCTGACGACATTCACGTTGCGCTATAACCAGCAGAAATGGCTCAGAGTCGATGCATTGGAAAAACATTGGGAACGCGCGCGGATTGATGGCGAATTGGCAGGAACAGATTCTGTGGATTTGAAGACAGCGAATATAGCAGCGCTCACTTTGGACTTTGCGGGAAATCCGTTCGGGAGCAAAGCCGTTCGAGCTACGGTTGATGGGCAGAATGTGGAATTAAAGAACAGTGGGACGCCAAATGTTTGGCAGGCCCATTTAGTCAAGGAAAGCGGTATCTGGAAAGCTGGCCAGGCGACGGGCCTGCGCAAGGAACACGCTTTGCAAGGGCCAATCGACGATGCCTTTATGGAGCCGTTTCTCTTTGTGCGACCAACGCAGAAGGCCATGAACACCGCAATCGATACGTGGACCACGGCGGAGTTGAAGAAGGCGCTCACGGAATGGCGTTTGCAATTTCGGGGAGACGCGCGAGTGAAGGATGATGCCGAGGTCAATGAAACAGATTTGGCAAATTACAATCTCGTCCTCTGGGGCGATACTTCCAGCAACAAAATATTGGCGCGAATCGCGGACAAGCTTCCAATCTCCTGGTCAGCACAAGAAATCAGAGTTGGGTCTAAGACGTTTCAATCTACAAAGCATATACCCGTGTTGATCTATCCAAATCCGCTGAATCCGAAGCGTTACATCGTATTGAACAGCGGCTTCACATTTGCCGAATTTGGAGCTGCGAGCAACGCGCAACAAACACCCAAGCTCCCGGATTATGCGATTATCGATATGGGAGTGCCCGCGGCGAAACGCCTCGGCAGTGGGATTGCCCTGGCGGGCTTTTTTGATGAGCACTGGAAGCTGCGCGATTGACCTGGCTTACAGGTTATTTGACGTGACCACGATGGTCTGTTCCAGAGTGGTAAGGCCTTCGCGCACTTTATCGAGCGCGACCATGCGCAAAGTTTTCATCCCCTGGTTCAGGGCGATCTTACTGATTTCCATGGCGCTGCCACGGGCGATGATGACTTTGCGAATTTCATCGGTGATAGACATGGCCTCGAGAATTGCAGATCGCCCGGAGTAACCAGTGTTGCTGCAGCGATCACAACCACGTCCGCGGAAGAGCGTCACACCTTCGAAATAGCTGGGCGGGATATTCAAGTCCCGATACATGGCGGGCGGATAAGTGACGGGCTCTTTGCAAATCGGGCATATCTTGCGCACGAGCCGCTGGGCACAGGAGAGAATCACCGAACTGGAGATAAGGAAGGGCGCGATGCCCATGTCATCGAGGCGCGCGATCGCGCCAGCCGCATCATTACAATGCATCGTGCTGAGCACCTGATGGCCCGTGAGGGCGGCCTCCACCGCAATTTCGGCGGTTTCAGTATCGCGAATTTCACCGATCATCAAAATGTCCGGGTCCTGGCGGAGAATGGACCGCAAGGCATTTCCGAAAGTGAGGCCGATTTCCTTTTTCGTCGGCACCTGGTTAATGCCGGGCACTTGAAATTCGACAGGGTCTTCGACAGTGACGATGTTGTACTCGGGACTGTTGAGTTCGTTGAGCGCGGAGTACAGGGTGGTTGTCTTGCCTGACCCAGTTGGCCCGGTAACAAGGATCAAACCGTGCGGCGCATCGACAGCCGCACGGAAGCGGCGGAACGTATCCAAATCGAGTCCCAGCTTTTCCATGCTGGCAGAGAGGTTCGCTTTATCGAGCACGCGGAGCACGCACTTCTCGCCGTGCACCGTGGGCAGGAACGAAACCCGCAAATCGTAATCCTTGCCGCCGACTTTCACGCGCATACGACCGTCCTGGGGCAGACGGCGCTCGGCAATGTCGAGGCTGCTCATGATTTTGAGGCGGGAAATAAGGGCAACTTGCAAATTGCGTGGCGGCGGCATCTTATCGATCAAAACGCCGTCCACGCGATAACGGAGCCGCACTGATTTCTCAAAAGGCTCGACGTGAATATCGCTGGCGTGGTCTTTAATGGCCTGAACCAAAATTAAATTTGCCAATTTGATGACGGGCGCTTCTTCTGTGGAAGCGGTTAGTTGGTCGAGATTTACCTCTTCGACGGCTTCATTCACTGTTTCGAGGCTGTCCGCTTCCTCATCGTCCTTCGTCTGGCGAGCAGCATCGATAATGTCTTCCATGCTGCCGGTTTTGCCGGTCTCGAGGTTGTGCAGCTTTTCGAGAATGGATTTCTCGGAAGCAATCATGGGCGCCACTTCCATCTTGGTGATGCGGCGCACGTCGTCGATGGCGAGAACGTTCAGCGGATCCGCCATGGCCAGGAAGAGCTTATTTTCCAGGCGAGAAATGGGAACGACTTTATGAGTGAAGCAAATATCGCGCGGCAAAAGCTCGGCGATATCCGGCGTGATGCCCATGCGGCCCAAATTAACTGGAGGCGTATTGAGGACGCGGCCCATGGAGACGGCCATGTCCTGCTCGGTGACGTAAGCCTTATCGACAATGATTTTGAGGAGCCGTGTGCCTTCGCGTTTTTGCTGCTCCATCAGCTCTTCAACTTGCTTGCGAAATAGCAAGCCATCTTCGACCAGGGCGTCGGCGATGCGTTCTCCAAAAGATTTTACTGGCGGCATATAATTATGAGCGGAAAGCTTTTCGGAGGGCTTTGATAATGTCAGGCGGCGAAGAGAGATACCAGAGGACTCTTAGTTTGGCGGCTTCCTCCATTTCCGCGATGGCCTGGCGATTGAATGGGTTGGCGGTGGCTACCAGGATGGATTTGCTCAGTCGATCAAACGGGAGTATGCACCAGCGCTTGCAAATCTCGGGCGCAAATTGGCGGGTTAATTCGTAATCGATATCGTATTTGTCGAGAGGCAAATAACCGAGCCGGGTTTTATCTGAAAAGATGCGCAGCGACTTCTCCAGCGAATGATATCCCTTGTCAGCGACTACCTGGATGAACGGCTCAACTATGTCCCTTTGATCGAAATCAACCTTGGGCCAGCATTGATCGAAGTTGCCCTGATTGACGATCTTGCCATCGACAAAAAGTTTGACGCAAATCTGGCGTCCATCGTCGGTCTCAGCCGATGGGATGCGCTGGTTGCCAGCGGCCGCTTTCGCCGGCGAGCCTGAGCGTGCGCCGCCAGTTTGAGGAGTGGCCTTTGCTTCTGGGGCCTCGACCGCTTCAGCGTCCTTGAAACCACTGGCCTTGCTTTCAATTTCATTGAGAGCCGTCAGTGCTTCAGCGTCTTCGGGAAATCGTTGGAGAATACTTTCGTATTCGAGGATGGCGGAGGAAAGCTGGCCCATGAGGACATAGGCGTTAGCGATACGCTTCGAGGTTTTGACAAGGTCAGCATCCCGCCCAAGCTTTGCGTAAGCTTCCTTGAGAATCTCTAAAGATTGATAATCCTGCGGCTGCGATTGAGTGATGACTTCAAACATCTCAATCGTCTGGGCCAACTGTGCCTCTTCGCCGGCGGTGAGTGTGCCAACCATGACATTAATAGTTTCGGAACATTTACTCTAAAAATGAAGCAGCCCGCATCCTTCGCTGGACTTTTTGGGCCACGCCAGCGGCAATGGAGCAAGCACAGGGCCAATTCGTCCTCTTTGATGCGTTTAACGGACAGGCGAGCGGTAAAATCGGCTTTTATGGCGTAAAATCGCTGAAAAAGGGAAAATAATCACTGGCGTAAGTGCGGCCAGCGTGGTACAAACCTCGTCCGCTTCTGAGTAAGCGGTAGGCAAAAACGAGCTATTAAAATTTATGTCTCAACATCGCAGTCTGCGCGCGGCCACGACCTCCGGCGCCAAACGTAACGTTTTGAAGCGCTTCGAGCGCGTTGCACTCTTGAAAAAGCGGGGCCAATGGAAAACTGGCGAGCGCGTCACAGGGCTCCGCAAAACCAAGCCCGAAGCGTAATACGGCACAAATGATCTCCAGAAGCCGCCATGGCCGCACTGCAAGGGGCGAGGCATCGCCTTTGCAGAAGGAAGGCCCATTGCGGCTGCAGAAGTATCTGGCCGAAGCTGGAGTGGCGTCGCGTCGTGCGAGCGAGCAGTTCATTTTAGAGGGCCGAGTGACCGTTAACGGTGAAGTCGTGCGGGTGCTCGGCACAAAAGTGGAGCCGGGCCATGATAAGGTGGTTTTCGATGGGCAGCCAGTAAAGCTGCGCCGCAAGATGTATGTCGTTTTGCACAAACCCCCAGGCTATATCTGCTCGAGGAACGATCCGGAGAAGCGCCGGACAGTGGGGGAGCTTTTGCCGAAAGAGTGGCAAAATTTGCACTCTGTCGGCCGGCTTGATAATCAGAGTGAAGGTCTTCTTTTCCTGACAAATGACGGTGAATTCTCGCTGCGTCTGACCCATCCACGTTACGGCACACGAAAGACTTACGTCGTCACGGTGGAAGGGAAGTTCCAGGGAGAAATTCTGGACCGCTTCCGCCGAGGCATTGAAGATGCTGGAGAAATACTGAAAGCGGAAAGAGCGCGGCTCATTTCCGCCAGCAATTCCCGTAGCGTGGTGGAATTGCAACTTGCTGAAGGCAAAAACCGGGAAGTGCGGCGCTTATTCGAGTGCGTTGGATATAAAGTGCTGCGACTCGTGCGGACGCAGATCGGTCCAATTAAGCTCGGCGAGTTGCCGATCGGCAAATGGCGAACATTGACAGAACCAGAGATTAAATCTCTACTCTCCAAAATATGAAAACGAAAAAATGGATGTTTCTTGCGGCGGTCGCAATGGCCGGGCTGATTTCGCAGCCAGCCTTCTCAGACGAGCAACCTGGCACCGCCTCGAAGTCCAGTGGCAGCACCAACGAACCGCCTGCCACAATTAGCAAACCGGACACAAAGAAAAAGACATCCAGCACCAGCAAAGGCGCCAGGAAAACCGCCAAGGCGGACAAGTCCACCATGGCTGCGGCGCCCGTTGAGCCGTCCACTCCGCCAGCGGTAGGCGAAATGGCCATCGCGAAGCAAAATAATGTGAACATCCGCGGCCAGGCGGCCGTGACGAGTGACGTTGTCACCCGGTTGAAAAAGGGGGACAAGGTCAAAGTCCTCGCCGAAGTGACATTGAAAAATCCGAAGACTGATGAACCTGCCAAGTGGTATCGCGTATCTCTTCCAAATTCGACAGCCGTTTGGGTGAACAAAGCTTTTGTGGATTCCAAAGACAATACTGTCACGGTGAAAAAATTAAATTTACGCAACGGACCGAGCGAGAATTTCAGCGTGGTCGGCCGGATTGCCAAAGGGACTGTGGTAAAGCCTATCGAGACGAAAGGTGAATGGCTCAAGATTGAAGCGCCTGATGATGCTTCCGGTTTTGTGGCTGCGCATTTGTTAACGAAAGAACCTTCCACCATGGTCGCAGCCACTCCGCCGCCGACTGTTCCTACTGCGCCGCCCACAACGCACGCGCCGCCGCCTCCAGTTCCGACACCGCCTCCGTTGGCTGAAACCAAAGTGGCTACACCGCCGACGCCAGTGGTGCCAGTCGAGCCAACTCCGGCCCCGCCGCTGCCCACTCCCACAGTGAGTACGCCGATTGTGGCAGTTACTCCGACACCGACCGTCCCGCCACCCACCCCGCTGCCGCCGCCTATTGTAACGCCAGCTCCCGTATTCCCAACGCCACCGCCCACAACCGCCCCGGCTGAAACTGCGGGCACGAAGCCGCCGCCCCTAATCGAAGAGCCACCGCAAAAGCGTGTAGTCACCCGCGAAGGCATCGTGAAACGCACGGTGAGCATCCAGGCACCGACGTATTTTGTGCTCGAGAATCTCGCGAACGGCAAAGCGATTGATTACCTTTACAGCTCTTCGACGAATCTCACTTTGAAGGATTTCAAAGGCAAACGCATTATTGTTTCCGGCGAGGAATCTTTGGACGAACGCTGGCCGAATACGCCCGTGCTCACCGTGGAGACTTTGGAACCAGTGGCCGAGCCAGAGCCTGGCGCTCCTGAGAATGCCAGCAAGTAATCTCATCGATGGCCGGGCCATCGCCGATCAAATCCATCAAGAAACGGCCCGACGGGTTGAAGCACTAAACCGCGAGGGTATCCAGCCTGGGCTCGCTTTTGTGCGTGTGGGTGAAGACCCTGCCTCCCGCGTGTATGTCGGGATGAAAGAGCGCACTAGTCAAAAGCTCGGCATTCTTTCGACCGTCCATGTCCTGAATGAAAGCACCTCCGAAACGGAACTGCTCTCGCTCATCCAGAAGCTCAATGGTGATTCGGCCATTCACGGCATCCTTGTGCAAGCGCCGCTGCCACGCCATATACGCGCACCCTTGGTTTATTCGACGGTTTCACCCGACAAAGATGTGGATGGATTCCATCCAGTGAATGCCGGCAAATTAATGCTGGGGGATGCGACGGGTTTTGCGCCATGCACCCCTGCGGGAATTCAGGAACTGCTCGCGCGCAGCCAGGTTGAGACGTCCGGAGCCGAAGTGGTAATCCTGGGGCGGGGTGACATCGTCGGCAAGCCGATGGCGGCAATCCTCTGCCAGAAAGCAAAACACGCCAATGCGACCGTCACGATCTGCCATTCGCAAACACGCGACATCACCGCGCATTGTCGCCGCGCCGATATTTTGATCGCCGCGATGGGCGTGGCGGAGTTCGTGAAGGCCGGCATGGTGAAACCGGGAGCGACCGTTATCGATGTGGGCGTCAATCGCGTGCCCGACCCGGCCGCGAAAGGCGGTTCCAAATTGGTGGGCGATGTTGACTTTGCCGCTGTGCAACCGATTGCTGGAAAAATCACACCTAATCCCGGTGGCGTGGGCCCGATGACTATTGCCATCCTGATGAGAAACACGGTGCGTGCGGCTGAAAAATGGGCCGGGAAAGCCGCTTGATATTCGGTCAAATCCGGCAAACACTGAATATCGCGGCCTGAGCGCCGCCAACGACCAACCAAATACTTATGCAACCAACTCGCATTCTGCCAGATTTGCAGTGCTCTCTCGTCTGCGAAGAGGTGCGCCAGGAGTCGAACGGAAACTTTTTCCTCGTGGGCGTCCTCGATTTTCTGCGCGTGCCGCAAGTGCCCATCACGGCCTATAAACTTAGCATTTTCAATCGCTGGACCGCGGGCCTGGGTCAATTCACCGAAAGCGTGCGCCTGGTCGCGCCGGACCAGACAACCGTCCTTCGTAAAAGCGAAGTCAAATTCGCGATGAAGGATTCCGGGATCAATGCGACGACGGTCACCTTTCTGGCGAACGTTGAATTTAAGAATCCTGGGAGTTATTTCATCGAGGTGCTGGTTGATGACGTGATGAAGCTCCGCTACCCAATCACGGTCTTTGTCGTGCCGCAGAATCCGCAACAGCAGCAACCTCCGGCTGAGCCGCCGACTGGAGCGTGATTTGCTCTGCCAAATGCAATGAGCGCAGGCGAATCCAACTCGGGTGCAGCCGCCGCCAGGGAGACGGGAGAATTGCCCCGCGCATGGCAGCCGTTTACTCCGCGCGGAGTCGCCGCCTTTTCGCAGGCTAAATACGGACGGCTTTTCATTGTTCAATTCATTGCCGCAGGATTAGCCGCTGGCGCTGTTTTCTGGTTTTTGTCCACCGCCTGGTTTCCAGTCGTTCGCCAGGCCATCGAAGCTTTGCCAACCTACGGGAAGGTTGAGAACCAACATCTCATCGCCAGTTTCCCGAGCACCGATCCTTTGGCAGCAAATCGTTTTCTTGCGTTTGCGGCTAATCTGGAAAGCTCCGCCAATCCCAACGTTGATTCCGACATTGCGCTCGTTTTGCATACGAATAGTGCCGTTCTATGCTCGATTGGTGGCTGCCTTGAACGGGTCTATCCACCAGGTTACACCCTGCAAGTAAACCGGCCTGAACTCGAACCGTGGTGGGGCGCGTGGGAACCAATTCTCCTGGCCATGGCACTGACCGGCGTTCTCCTTGGGTTGTTTCTGAGTTGGATTGCGCTGAGCACAATTTATTGCGGACCAATTTGGTTTATCGCCTATTTCAAAGACCGGAAGCTTACGCTGGTAGGAAGTTGGAAAATGACCGGTGCGGCGCTGCTGCCTGGCGCATTTCTGCTTAGCGCAGGAATTGCTGCTTACGGCTTGGGTGCGCTCGATTTGCCCCGGCTCGCGCTGCTTTTTGCGTTTCATTTCTTTCTGGGATGGGTTTATTGCTTTTGGAGCATGTTGGCCCTGCCGCGAGTCGCGCCCGCTCGCGTAAAACGTGGCAACCCTTTTACATCCCCGGCAGAAGCGACCATTGCTTCCGATAAAGACCCATCTCATTCGGATTCTTCTGGCGCCAAAGAGACGCAGGTCAAAGCGCCTATTTCATCTGAGCCCTCCGCCGAAGCGGGACTGGCAAATCCATCCTAAGGAGCTGAATTCGGCTTGGTCACGGTTTTGGCCCTCTGAAAGAAAATGCTACATCACAATTCGCCAACCCGTCATTGCAGAGCGCCCTCAGTTTGTTTAGCCTTAGATATGTCTTGTAGATGGTTTTGCACCCTGATGAGCGTCTTCGTTCTTCTCTTTGTATCCGGTTGTGATGATACAACTGAGAAGCAGGCGGACGAAAAAAAGAACCCGCACTTCGAAGTGGGCCAGGACCGCGTCAAGGCCCGCGATTATGCTGGTGCAATAGAAGCGTTTGAACGCGCCATCGAGTCCAATCCCCGCTCGGCTCTGGCTCATTTTGAACTCGGGCAGCTTTACGAAGAGCATGAAGATAGCGACGGCCATCTCATTTCGGCCATGTACCATTACAAACGCGCGATGGATTTGCGTCCGCACGCCTATCCATACGAAAACGCGAAAACCCGGCTCGCTGGCTGCAAGCAAGAACTCGTCAAATCCGAAACGCTTGCGCCAGTTTATCCCGGTATGCAGCGCGATCTCGAACATTTCAAAGTGGAAAATGGCAACCTGAAGAAGCAAATTGAAGCACTGCAAATTCAAATCGCCTCCATGGGGCGCCAGGAGAGCGCTGGCAACAGTTCGCCACAATATGGCGCTATTGCGCGGCCCAGCGGCGGCTCTTCTAGAAGCAATAGCCTCTCGGCTGCGAACCAGTCGGGTCAAGGACGCCTTGACCAGCCGCGTGGCCGTTTCTCGGAGACACACATGACCCCACTCCCGCCGCCTGTATCGCAAAAAACCTATGCCATCCAGCCACGCGACACATTGGCGAGCATCGCGCGCAAACAGCAGGTCCGGCTGGACGCGCTTCTTGCGGCTAATCCTGGCGTCGAGCCAAAGCGCCTCAAAGTCGGCCAGGTTCTGAATATTCCTTGAGCAGACGTTATGTGGATGCGCCTGGTTTTCGTCATTGTGCTGAGCTTTTTTGTCGTGATGAACATTTTGCTCGTGCGCTCGGAATTCGGCGGTAAAAACCAGGTGAGCAGCGCTGTTCCGATTGATTTGATTTTCCAGAAGATACTTACTGCTCCCGACGATTCGTTCCTTGAAATCCGCCAGCATGGCAAAAAAATTGGCACATGCCACTGGGCCGCGACGGTGGGTGAGAAACTGTCACAGACCAAGCTCTCCTCCGAAGATTTGGCTCCCGAAGGGATGGTCGAGGAAGCTTCCGGTTATAGTCTTGAAATAAAAAGCGGCAGCGTCTCGACGGACGATCTGAAGCTGCGCTTCAACCTCGAGTTGAAGGTCTCCACCAATCAGACCTGGCAGGAATTTACGATGCACGTGACCATGCGGCCGACCGCGCTCGAACTTCGCTCCTCCGCCGCCGAGCAGACCGTGCGTGTGCGCCTGGATGACGGCACAGGCAAGTCCGAGCGCACTTTTCGTTTCGAGGAATTGCAGCACCCGGATAAAATCCTGCACGAGTTCGGCGGGCCTGGCTTGCCAATGATGCTCGGCGCCATGGGCATCCCCCTGAAGAACGCCACGAACAGCGCACCCCAAAATTTCGGGCTGAAATGGGAGAGCCGCGAGGACAAGCTGAAGGTGGGCGACTCATTTATGAGGGTGTATCGGCTGCACGCGCTCGCCCTGGGACATTTCCCGGTGAATATTTACGTGAGCCGCATTGGAGAAATACTGCGCCTGGAATTGCCAAATGACATTGTGCTCGTCAACGATGCCCTTGGGAACTTTTAAGAGAAATGATCGAGCTGATTCACATTGTTAAAAAGTTTGGTGATCTCGTGGCCGTAAACGACCTGAGCCTATCGGTCCGGCAGGCGGAATTCTTTGCCGTGCTCGGCCCAAATGCCGCTGGCAAAACGACCACCATCAAAGTTCTGACAGGCTTAATCAAGCCTACGTCCGGCGCGGCTAAAGTCGCAGGCTTCGACGTGCAAACCGAGCCGCTCGAGGCGCGTCGGCGGATGGCGTATGTGCCCGATTTTCCGTTTCTCTACGACAAACTCACTCCCTGGGAATTTTTCCGATTCACAGGCCAAATGTTTCGCATGGACATGGGCCGCATCCAGAAAGAAGCGAGCGTCTTGATCGACCGGTTCAATCTCGGGGCTTATGCCAATAAAACCATCGAAGGCCTCTCGCACGGCACACGCCAGCGCGTCGCCATCGTCTCCGCCTTGCTGCATGATCCCGAAGTTTTTGTCATCGATGAGCCCATGGTTGGTTTGGATCCGTTTCATGCGCGCGTGGTGAAAGATGTGCTCAAAGAACGCTCGCGCGCGGGCATGACAGTCTTTCTCTCCACGCATCAACTCAGCGTGGCCGAAGAAATGGCCGACCGCATTGGAATTATTCACCAGGGCAAAGTCATCGCGCTCGGCACGCCTGAAGAACTGCGCAAGCAAAGCGGGACTGTCGGCGCGCTGGAAAAAACTTTTCTGACGCTCACGGCGCAGGAAGCAAACCTCACCGAGCAAGTTGGCAGTTCCAAATCTTAGCGTTGAGAGGAAATCTTGCGGCGCGCTGTTCGGCTCTGTTCCTCAATTGGGATGCCAACCTTCACTTCTCTAAGTCGGAGCTTTGTCCTAATTGACCGGCTCCGTCGGCTTCGCGACTTGCAATATCACGACCGCGCTGCTGCAGCCCCAGGAATACCTTATATCGCCTGGTGTCGGTTCGGGCCAGCGGCACCAGGAAAGGTTATTGGAAACGCGGCGGGCTTTCCAGGCCACCTCGGCGTTTTTCTGCAACCATGGCTCGAAGGTTGCCTGCTCGCCGCGGTCTTTCATGAACCGCACAATCCATCGCACCGCAATGCCGTTGAAACCGCCGCCGTCGCCCTTTTCGCCAGACGGAGGCAGGTAACCGTTTCTGCAAAGTTGGTTCATTGTGAATGCCGCCGCCAGGCGCGCCTCGTTTGTGTAACCGAGGAAATTCGCCGCGCCGACAAACGTTCCCTGGTTATACGTGAGCGCAAAACGAGCTACCCGTCCGCTGCGATGAATGCTATCTGAAATTTTTCCAGTGGCCGGATCAAACAAAGTCGCGCGCTCCCACAGGAAAAGATTTGTGGCCGTATTGAAGTAGGCACGGTCACCGGTTGCACGTCCCAGCAAAAATGCGGCAATCGCCCCGGGCCCGTTCACACACGCATTCTTGGATTGGTTGTTCACCTTCCACCAGAGGCCGCCGCCGAGGTCCGGCGATGCCGCCCGCGCAAAGCAAAGGTCAAAATTTGTCTGTGCCACGTCGCGGAATTCAAGGTTGCCTGTGAGCAGATGCGCGCGAGTGCAGGCGATGACCATCCACATGATATCGTCATTGTACTCGTTGCGTCCCCAGTTCGTGCCATGGCCGGCCAGGAATCCGCGGAACAAATTTGTGAACATCACCAGCATCTGCGCATTCGTCGTGCGTTCATAAGCGTCCAGCACCATCTCCATCTGCTCCGCCCGCATCCAGAACGACGCCTTGCCGCCTTCTGTCGATTCCGCAAACCAGGCGCGACCCTCCTTTTCTTTATAAAAAGCCTTCCTGTGTGCCGCAAAAATCGTGTCTGCATCTGCCGACGTAAAGGCTTGGGCTGTAATCGCGCCGCCGCAAATCGCAATGAAACAAAGAACCGCCATCGAGACAGCAGGAATC